>NZ_SSXA01000039.1 GCF_021698975.1 Blastococcus sp. KM273128
GGGTCGCTGACCACGGTCTCCACCGGGGCGGCGCCCGCTCCCGCGCCGCCCGCCGCCCCGGTGGAGACCGTGGTCAGCGACCCGTCGCAGTGGGGCCGGGTGGACGAGCAGGGCACCGTCTTCGTGCGCACCGCCGACGGCGAGCGCGAGGTCGGCTCCTGGCAGGCCGGGGACGCCGAAGCGGGGTTGGCCCACTACGGCCGCCGCTACGACGACCTGGCCACCGAGGTCGCGCTGCTCGAGGCGCGGCTCAAGGCGCACACCGGCAACCCGGGCGAGATCAAGGCCAAGGCGGAGGCGCTCGCGTCCTCGATCCCGACCGCCGCCGCGGTCGGCGACCTGGAGGGGCTCGCCGCCCGGGCGCGGGCCATGGTGGCGACCGCCGAGTCCGCCGCCGCGGAGTACCGCGCCGAGAAGGCCGCGGCCCGCGCGGCCCAGGTGGCCCGCAAGGAGGCGCTCGCGGCCGAGGCCGAGCAGATCGCCGCCGAGTCCACGTCGTGGAAGGCCGCCGGCGACCGCCTCAAGGCGATCGTCGAGGAGTGGAAGACCATCCGCGGCATCGACCGGAAGACCGACGACGCCCTGTGGCAGCGCTTCGCCGCCGCCCGGGACGCCTTCGGCCGCCGCCGCGGCGCCCACTTCGCCCAGCTCGACGCCCAGCGCGGCGAGGCCCGGGCGGCGAAGCAGGAGCTGATCAAGGAGGCGCAGCGGCTGTCGACGTCGACCGAGTGGGGGCCCACCAGCGCCGCCATGCGGACGCTGATGGACCGCTGGAAGGCCGTGCCGCGCACCGGCCGCGACGGCGACGACGACTTGTGGAAGCAGTTCCGCGCCGCGCAGGACGTCTTCTTCAGCGCCCGCGCCGAGCAGGACAAGGCGCGCGACGCCGAGCAGGTCGCCAATCAGCAGGCGAAGGAGCAGCTGCTCGCCGAGGCCGAGCAGCTCGACCCGGGCAAGGACCTCCGCGGCGCGCAGAACGCGCTGCGGAAGATCCAGGAGCGCTACGACGCCATCGGCCACGTGCCGCGCGCGGTCATGCGCCAGCTCGAGGACCGCATGATGGCCGTCGAGCAGAAGGTCCGCGGCGCCGCCGACGCCGGCCGGGTGCGCACCGCCCCGGAGAACCCGATGGTCACCTCGATGCGGGCCGCCGTCACCAAGGCCGAGGAGCAGCTGGCCAAGGCCGAGGCCGCGGGCGACGAGCGCCGGATCGACGAGGCGCAGGCCAACCTGGCGACCCGCCGGGAGTGGCTGGCCGAGGCGGAGAAGTCCGCCCGCCGCTGACAGCCGCACCGACGACGACGCCCCCGCCCGGGACTTCCGGGCGGGGGCGTCGTCGTCGGATCGGGCGCCGTCGGGTCAGGTGACCGCGCAGCCGGACGCGAGAACCGGCAGCGGAGCGGGGACGCCCACCTGCGGCATGCCGAGCGAGACGCCCGGCGTGGTGGGCCGGGTGCCGGCCTCGCTCGCGTCCCCGGCGCGGGTGCGCCGGTGGGACAGCAGCGGGCCGTCGGCGACCAGGTGGTGCGGTGCGGCCTGGGTGACGACGGTCTCGACGACGTCGCCGGGGCGGACGCCGTCGGCTGCCGTGAAGTGGACGAGGCGCCCGTCGCGGGCCCGGCCGGAGAGCCGGCCGCGCGCGGCGTCCTTGCTGCCCTCGCCGGCGGCGACGAGCAGCTCCACCCGGCGGCCGACCAGCCGGCGGTTCTCGTCCCAGCTGATCTCGTCCTGCAGCGCGGTGAGCCGGAGGTAGCGCTCCTGCACGACCTCCTTGGGCAGCTGACCGTCCATCTCGGCGGCCGGCGTTCCAGGGCGCTTGGAGTACTGGAAGGTGAAGGCGCTGGCGAAGCGGGCCCGCCGGACCACCTCCAGCGTCTGCTGGAAGTCCTCCTCGGTCTCGCCGGGGAAGCCGACGATGATGTCGGTGGTGATCGCGGCGTCGGGCATGGCGGCGCGGACCCGGTCGATGATCCCCAGGTAGCGCTCCTGCCGGTAGGCGCGGCGCATCCGCTTGAGCACGTCGTCCGACCCCGACTGCAGCGGCATGTGCAGCTGGTGGCAGACCGCCGGCGTCTCGGCCATGGCGGCGATGACGTCGTCGGTGAACATCGCCGGGTGCGGGCTGGTGAAGCGGACCCGCTCCAGCCCGTCGATGCGGCCGGTGGCCCGCAGCAGGTCGGCGAACGCACCGCGGTCGCCGAAGTCGCTGCCGTAGCTGTTCACGTTCTGACCGAGCAGCGTCACCTCGAGCACGCCCTGGTCGACCAGCGCCTGCACCTCGGCCAGGATCTCGCCGGGCCGGCGGTCCTTCTCCTTGCCGCGCAGCGCCGGGACGATGCAGAACGTGCAGGTGTTGTTGCAGCCGACGCTGATCGACACCCAGCCCGAGTGGGCGGAGTCGCGCTTGGCCGGCAGGGTCGACGGGAAGACCTCGAGCGCCTCGACGATCTCCACCTGCGCCTCGGCGTTGTGCCGGGCGCGGTCGAGCAGCGCGGGCAGCGAGCCGACGTTGTGCGTGCCGAAGACGACGTCCACCCACGGGGCGCGGCGCACGATCTCGCCCCGGTCCTTCTGCGCCAGGCAGCCACCGACGGCGATCTGCATGCCGGGACGGGCGTCCTTGACCGGGCGCAGGTGCCCGAGGTTGCCGTACAGGCGGTTGTCGGCGTTCTCGCGCACCGCGCAGGTGTTGAGGACGACGACGTCGGCGTCGTCCCCGTCCGCCGCGGCGGTGTAGCCCGCCGCCTCGAGCAGGCCGGAGAGGCGCTCGGAGTCGTGCACGTTCATCTGGCACCCGTAGGTGCGCACCCGGTAGGTGCGGGCGGGGCTCTGCGCTGCGCTGCTCATGACAGGAGGAAGGGTACGTCGCGGCGAGCACAACGATTGTCGTTGTTATCGGGAATCGATATGTTCGGCGGCATGAGGACCAGCCGCCCCTTCCTCGGCCGCACGGGCACGAACCTGGGCGCCGCCGTCCTGTTCGTCGTCGCCGCCGTCGCGCTCCTCACCGCGGTGGTGCTGCCGGTCAACCAGCTCACCCAGCCGGGCGGGAGCGTCACCGTGCAGGTCGCGGAACCGGACGACGACCGGTCGCTCGACCTGGCCGGCCTCCCCGAGGGCGTGTGGGTCGTCGACTCGACGTCCGAGTCGCAGCTGTTCGCCGCCGACCTGCCGGCCGGGCTGCGGGCGCTCACGGAGCTACCGGCCTCGCTCCACGCGATCGCCGTCGCGGTCGGGGCGTGGCTGCTCGCCCGGCTGCTCTGGTCCATCCACGACGGGCACGCCTTCGACCGGCGCAACCCCGGGCGACTGGCCGGCCTGGCCGCGGCCGTCGTGCTCGGCGGCCTGGTCGTGCCGATGGCCGAGGGGGTGGTCGCGACGACCGTGCTGGAGCACCTCGACCTGGCCGGGCCCGGCTCGCCGCTGGTGCTGTTCGAGGTGACGCTCTCGCTGACGCCGATCGGGCTGGCGCTCGCCCTCCTCGCCGCCGCCGAGGCCTTCCGCCGCGGGCGCGCGCTGGAGGACGAGGTCGAGGGGCTGGTGTGAGCCCCCGTCGCGACGGGCCGGCGCCCGACGACGACGCCGGCCACCGGGTGGTCTGCCACCTCGACCGGCTGCTGGAAGAGCGGGGCATGACCCTCGTCGAGCTCTCCGAGCGGGTCGGCGTCTCGGTGGTCAACCTCTCGGTGCTCAAGAACGGGCGGGCGCGCGCGGTCCGTTTCTCCACGCTCACCGCGGTCTGCGACGCGCTCGGCTGCCAGCCGGGCGAGCTCTTCTCCGTCTCACCCGAACGGGCGGACTCCGTCGGCTGACCCCCCGGCCCGCCTGCGTTCGTTACGCCTTCGTGATCCCACGGTGCGGGAACCGCGACCTCCCGCCCTTAGGGTCCCCAGGGTGACCAGCCGTCCGAACGGAGAGCCTCTCGTCCGCCTGTCCGGCGTCAACAAGTGGTTCGGCGAACTGCACGTCCTGCAGGACATCGACCTGGAGATCGCCCGCGGCGAGGTGGTCGTCGTCATCGGCCCCTCGGGGTCGGGCAAGTCGACCCTGTGCCGGGCGATCAACCGCCTCGAGTCGATCGAGAAGGGCGAGATCACCATCGACGGCGAGCGGCTGCCCGACGAGGGCAAGGAGCTCGCCCGGCTGCGCGCCGACGTCGGCATGGTGTTCCAGAGCTTCAACCTCTTCGCGCACAAGACGATCCTCGAGAACGTCACCCTCGGGCCGATCAAGGTGCGCAAGCGCTCCAAAGCCGACGCCGAGAAGCGGGCCCGCGAACTGCTGGACCGGGTGGGTGTCGGCGCGCAGGCGGACAAGTACCCCGCCCAGCTCTCCGGCGGACAGCAGCAGCGGGTGGCCATCGCGCGTGCGCTCGCGATGGACCCCAAGGTCATGCTGTTCGACGAGCCGACGTCGGCACTGGACCCGGAGATGATCAGCGAGGTCCTCGACGTCATGGTCGGCCTGGCCGCCGAGGGGATGACGATGATCGTCGTCACCCACGAGATGGGCTTCGCGCGGAAGGCGGCCAACCGCGTCGTCTTCATGGACGGCGGCCGGGTCGTGGAGTCCGCCGACCCCGAGACGTTCTTCAGCACCCCGAGCTCCGACCGGGCCAAGGACTTCCTGTCCAAGATCCTGAACCACTGACCGTTCCTACGGAAGGACAGCACATGCGCACCACCCGCTACGCCGCCTCGCTCGCGGCCCTCGGCCTCATGCTCGCCGCCTGCGGCGGCAGCGAGGCCGGCAACCAGGCCGAGGACGCCGCCGACTCGAACGTCGAGGTCCAGGAGGAGGTCGACTTCGAGGCGGGTACCACGATGGCCGAGCTCGCCGAGGCGGGCTCCATGACCGTCGGCACCAAGTTCGACCAGCCCGGGTTCGGTCTGCTGAACCCCAACACCGAGACCCCCGAGGGCTTCGACGTCGAGATCGCGAAGCTGATCGCCGCCGAGCTCGGCATCGCGCCCGAGGACATCGAGTGGACCGAGACCGTCTCGGCCAACCGCGAGCCCTTCCTGCAGAACGGTCAGGTCGACATGGTGGTGGCGACGTACACCATCAACGACGCCCGCAAGGAGCTGATCGACTTCGCCGGGCCCTACTACGAGGCCGGTCAGGACATCATGGTCGCCGCCGGCAACCCGGAGGGCATCGAGGGTCCCGAAGACCTGGCGGGCAAGAACGTCTGCTCGGTCGAGGGCTCCACGCCGGCGCAGAACATCCGGGACAACTACCCGGAGGCGACCCTCACGCTGTTCGACGTCTACTCCAAGTGCGCCGACGCCCTGGCCAACGGCCAGGTCGACGCCGTGACCACGGACAACGTCATCCTCACCGGCCTGGTCGCCGGCAGCGACGGCGCCTTCGAGCTCGTCGGCAACCCCTTCACCGAGGAGCCGTACGGCATCGGCGTGCCGAAGGGTGACGACGAGTTCCGCGCGTTCATCAACGACACGCTCGAGGAGGCCTACGAGAGCGGCGCCTGGGCCGACGCCTGGGACCGCACCGCCGGCGCCATCAGCGGCCAGGAGGCTCCCGAGCCGCCGGCCGTCGACCGCTACTGAGAACCCCCGGCGCTGCGGGGCGGGAGTCCCCGCCCCGCAGCGCCGCTCCATGACCAGCCCCGAGAGGAGGCGGCGTGCAGTTCCTCGCTGACAACTTCGACCTGCTGTGGGACGCGTTCCTGACGACGCTGAGCCTGTCGCTGCTCGCCGGCCTGCTCGCGCTGGTGCTGGGCACGCTCCTGGCCGCCGCACGGGTCAGCCCGATCCCGCCGCTGCGCGGCCTGGCCAGCTTCTACGTCGAGACCTTCCGCAACACCCCGCTGACGGTGGTCTTCTTCTTCCTTATCTTCGGCCTGCCGCAGATCGACTTCATCCTCGGCTTCTACACCGGGGCTGTGCTGTCCCTCGGGCTCTACACCGCGGCGTTCGTCTGCGAGGCGGTGCGCTCGGGGATCAACTCGGTCTCGACCGGTCAGGCCGAGGCGTCCCGCGCCATCGGCCTCACCTTCGGGCAGTCGCTGCGCGAGGTCGTGCTCCCGCAGGCGTTCCGGACCGTGGTCCCGCCGCTGGGCAACGTCTTCATCGCGATGGTCAAGAACAGCTCCATCGCCGCGGGCTTCGCCACGAGCGAGCTCAGCTCCCTACTCCCCCGCCTGGTCAACGCCGACGCCGGGCAGCTCACCGCCGTCCTGCTGGGGGTCGTGATCGCCTACATGATCATCACGTTGCCGCTCGCCTTCGGCGTGCACCGCCTGGAGCGACGGGTGGCGATCCTGCGATGACCACGCCGGTCCTCTTCGACATCCCCGGCCCCAGGGCGCGCGCCCGCATCCGGATCGGTACCGGGATCGGGATCCTGCTGATCCTGGGGATCCTCGCCGTGGTCCTCGTCAGGCTGGCCGGCAACGGTCAGCTCGAGGCGCAGCGCTGGGCCGTGCTGTTCGACGCGCGCACCGGCGTCCCGCAGACGTTGGGGCGCGCGCTGGTCAACACGCTGCAGGTCGCCGCTGTCGGCATGGTCGTGGCCACCCTCCTGGGACTGCTGCTGGCCGTCGGACGCCTGTCCGACCACCGTCCGGTCCGCTGGCTGGTCGGCACCTACATCGAGTTCTTCCGAGCCATCCCGCTGCTGGTCGTCATCTTCGCGCTGTACTTCGTGCTGCCGAAGTACGACATCGAGCTCTCCGCCTTCCAGGCGCTCGCCGGCGGGCTCATCCTCTACAACTCGGCGGTCCTCGCCGAGATCTTCCGCGCGGGCATCCTGTCGATCGACAAGGGCCAGCGCGAGGCCGCCTTCGGCATCGGGATGCGCAAGTACCAGGTGATGTCTCTGGTACTGCTCCCCCAGGCCACCCGGCGCATGCTGCCGGTGCTCATCGCGCAGCTGGTGGTCCTGCTGAAGGACAGCTCGCTGGGCTTCATCATCGGCTACTTCGAGCTGCTCCGAGGTGCGCGCAGCCTCGTGGAGTTCTTCTCCCTGAGCTTCGGCAACCAGTACACCTTCCAGCTCTACGTCGCCGCCGGCCTGATCTACATCGTCATCAACGTGCTGCTGTCACAGCTGGCGAACCTGGTCGAGCGCCGGACCCGCCGGAGGCCCACGACCGCTGGCACCCAGGCCATGGAGCTGCCCGCCGACGTCCAGATGGGTCAGGGCGGAGGGGCTGCGGCTTCACCCCGCTGACCTGCGTTTTCTCGTCCGACACACTCGTCCCAGCCGGGCGCGCCGGACGGGCTCGAGGCGGAACGGTCACGACACTGGTCGGCACGATGGAGACGATGCACGCGGCGGGGCGCCGCAACCTGCCCCCGGTCCCCCGGACCTCTGCCGAGACGATCCCGCCCGCCGAGCAGACGGCCGCCCCGACGGTCCTCGACGGCACTGCCCTGCTCGACGACGCCGCCCTGCTCGATGCGGGTCAGGAGTTCGTGGCCCGGCTGCGCGCCGCGGCCCCCGCCTTCGCCGACGCGGCCGGCGCGGAGAGCGCCGTCGTCCGGGAGGTCGTGCCGCCCGCGCGGCACCGTCGCTCGCGCTGCCGGGTGGTGTTCCGCCACCCGGACGGCACCGAGACCGACCTGACCTTCGTCGGCGAACGGCGGCGTCCGGGTGCTCCGTCGGCCGGCGAGCTGGACGTGGAGATCACCCGGTGGCTCGCCGACGGCCAGCGCCGGGACCCCGCCTGGCTGGTGGACGACGAGGAGGCCCCCGACGGGCTGGCCGTCGACGTGACCGCCTGGCTCGCCACCGGCTGACCCGGCCGCGACGGCAGAGACGCGACGAGGCGGCCCGGGGGAACCGGGCCGCCTCGTGTCGTGTCGGGGTGAGGTGCGGCCCCTCAGGGCAGCGCGCTCTCCTCGTCGAACTCGGTCAGCGCATCGTCGTCCGCCGCCGCGCCCACCTCGTCGAGGACCTCGCGGACCACGGCCGCCGCCAGGCCCCCGTTGTACCCCTTGCGGGCCAGCATCCCCATCAGCCGCCGGGTGGCCGTCTGCCGGTCCAGCCGGCGCATCGCCGGTGCCCGGCGCTCCACCAGGCGGCGGGCCGCCTCCCGCTCGTCGTCGTCGTCGACGAGCTGCACCGCCTCCGCGGCGGTCTCCGGGTCGACGCCCTTGGCCCGGAGCTCCGCGGAGAGCGCCCGCCGGGCGAGCCCGCGACCGGCCTGCCGGCTGCTGACCCAGGCGCGGGCGAACGACGCGTCGTCGATGAGCCCGACCTCGGTGAACCGGTCCAGCACGGCCTCCGCGGCGTCGTCCGGGATGTCGCGCTTCGCGAGGAGGTCGGCCAGCTGCTGGCGGGTCTTCGGCGCCCCGGTCAGCGCGCGGAGGCAGATGTTCCGCGCCACCTGCTCCGGGTCGCCGGGTTCGTCCTCCGGGGAACCGGGGGCGACGTCCTGGGTCAGGGGATCGTCACCGCCCGGCGTCCGCGAGCGCCGGCCGGCCCGGGTGACCCCGGGGCCGCGCCGGCGGTTCGGTGGCCGCTCGTCCACCGGCAGGTCAGAAGTCGGGGGCGTCGACCGGCGCCGGGGCGTCGAGCTTCGGGCCGATGCCCAGCTTCTCCTTGACCTTCTTCTCGATCTCGTCGGCCAGGTCGGGGTTGTCCCGCAGGAAGTTGCGGACGTTCTCCTTGCCCTGGCCCAGCTGGTCGCCCTCGTAGGTGTACCAAGCGCCGGACTTCTTCACGATGCCCTGCTCGACACCGGCGTCGACGATGCCGCCCTCGCGGCTGAAGCCCTGACCCCACAGGATGTCGAGCTCGGCCTGCTTGAAGGGCGCGGCCACCTTGTTCTTGACGACCTTGATCCGCGTGCGGCTGCCGATCGCGTCGGTGCCCTGCTTGAGGGTCTCGATGCGGCGGACGTCGAGCCGGACGGACGAGTAGAACTTCAGCGCGCGCCCACCGGTGGTGACCTCGGGCGAGCCGTAGACCACGCCGACCTTCTCGCGCAGCTGGTTGATGAAGATCGCCGTCGTGCCGGAACTGCTCAGCGCACCGGTGATCTTGCGCAGCGCCTGGCTCATCAGGCGCGCCTGCAGACCCACGTGGCTGTCGCCCATCTCGCCCTCGATCTCGGCGCGGGGCACCAGGGCGGCCACCGAGTCGATGACGATGATGTCGAGCGCGCCGGAGCGGATCAGCATGTCGGCGATCTCGAGCGCCTGCTCACCGGTGTCGGGCTGGCTGACCAGCAGGGCGTCGGTGTCCACGCCGATGGCCCGGGCGTACTCCGGGTCGAGCGCGTGCTCGGCGTCGATGAAGGCGGCGATGCCGCCGTTGGCCTGGGCGTTGGCCACCGCGTGCAGGGCGACCGTGGTCTTACCGGAGGACTCCGGCCCGTAGACCTCGATGACCCGGCCGCGCGGCAGACCGCCGATGCCCAGGGCGATGTCGAGGGCGATCGAGCCGGTCGGGATGACCTTGATCGCCTGGGCGGCCTCGTCGCCCAGCCGCATGACCGAGCCCTTGCCGAACTGCTTGTCGATCTGGGCGAGGGCCATGTCGAGGGCCTTGCCGCGGTCGAGCGTTGCTGCCATGGTGCGTCACCTTCGGTTCGCGAGAAGCGGGTCGGGACCGACGCTAGGGCGAGGCACCGACAGTTTTCGGAATGCAGAGCGGGCTGGGGAGAACCGGCCGCCCTGTGGACGCCACAGTAGGCCGAACAGGTGTTCGATCGCCAGGCCGACACGCCGGCCGGGCCGCTCGGCGCTCAGCGCTCCCTGGGCGGCACGTCGAAGGCCTCGCAGACGGCCAGCCACACCTTGCGCACGGGCAGGCCCGCCTCGATGGCGTCCACCGCGGTGCGCCCGCCCAGCTCGGAGAACACGTGGTCGCGGGCCACGCTCTGGGCGCGCATCGACCCGAACTGACCGTCCAGACGGGACCAGAACTCCTGCAGCCGCACCCCACGACGCTAACCCGCCGGCGCCCGGCCGCGCCGCTGCCGCCCTACCCTGGCGCGCATGATCCCGGGCACCGGCTCCGCGACGCTCGACACCGTCCTCGAGATCGGCATCGTGATCGCGCTCGTCGCGCTCATCGTGCTGCTGATCAGGAACTACCGCGGGCGCTGACCCGCGCCCCCAGCCACACCACGACCAGCGGCAGCACCAGGGCCGCGGACACGCCGGACACCAGCCCGAAGCCACCCCAGGCCAGCAGCGGGCCGCCGACCACGCCGGCCAGCGCGGCACCCAGGCCCATCAGCATGTCGGTGCCGCCCTGCGCGGTCGGCCGCAGGTCGGCCCCCACCGACGCGGTGACGAGCGCGGAGCCCGCGATCAGCCCGCACGACCAGCCCAGGCCGAGCAGCAGCAGCCCGGCGCCCAGCTGCACCGAGTCCTCGGGAGCCGCCGTCCCGGACACCGCAGCCGCGGCCAGCAGCAGCCCGGCGCCCAGGGCCACGACCGACGGCGCACCGACGCGGTCGGCGAGCATCCCCACCAGCGGGGAGAACAAGTACATCCCGGCGACGTGCACGCTGATGACCAGGCCGACCAGGCGCAGCACCGCCCCCTCCGGGCCGCCGGCGTGGCCCATGTGCACCGGCGTCATCACCATGACGCCGACCATCACGGAGTGGGCGACGACCACCGAGGTGATGCCCAGCCGCCCCGCGGGCGTCGCCCACACCGCGCGCAGGGCGGCGCCGGTGGCCTGCCGCGGCCGTGGCCCGCCGGCGCCCCCGCCCAGCGACCGGGCCAGCAGCAGCGGATCGGGCCGCAGCAGCAGGAGGAAGGCGACGGCCACGACGGCGAAGACGATCGCCGAGACGACGAAGACGCCGCCGAGGGCGGGCAGCCCCAGCGCCTCGCCGAGCTCGGCGCCCGGCGCGGCGAGGTTCGGCCCGACGACGGAGCCGACCGTCGTCGCCCACACGACCAGGGAGAGCGACCGGCCGCGGTGCTCGGGCTCGGCCAGGTCGGCCGCGGCGTACCGGGACTGCAGCCCGCACGCGGTGGCGGCACCGAAGAGGAACAAGCCGCAGAGCAGCAGGAGCAGGGACGACGCGGCGGCCGCGACGACGGTCAGCACCGCGCCGAGCACGCTCAGGCCGTAGCCGACGGCCAGCCCCGCCCGCCGGCCGGCGCCATCGCTGATCCGGGCCAGCGGCACCGCCAGGACCGCCGCACCCAGCACCCCGGCGGTCTGCCCGAGCCCGGCCGCGGAGTCGGTGCCGGCGACGTCGCGGGCCAGCAGCCCGCCGGCGGTGATGCCGACGGTGACGCCCAGGCCCGCCAGCGCCACCCCACCGCTGAGGACGCCCAGCGTGCGTCGCTGCACGCGGGCGACGTCGACCGCGACCTCCGGCTGCTGCAGCGGTCCCACGTGCGCTCCCGTCTCCCCGGGCGGGTGGTCCCCTCCCGCCGACCAGCGAAGTGTCGTACACGGCGGGGACACTGAGCGCGTGCCCGCCCGCCCGACTTCCGGCCCCACCGAGGGTCCCGGCGCCCTGGCCCGCTTCTCCGAGCCGACGCGCGCCTGGTTCACCGGCGCCTTCGAGCAGCCGACCGGGGCCCAGGAAGGCGCCTGGCAGGCGATCAGCAGCGGCGAGCACGCCCTCGTCGTCGCCCCCACCGGCTCGGGAAAGACGCTCGCCGCGTTCCTGTGGTCGCTCGACCGGCTGGCCGCCGCCCCACCGGCAGACGAGCGGACGCGGTGCCGGGTGCTCTACGTCTCGCCGCTCAAGGCGCTGGCGGTCGACGTCGAGCGCAACCTGCGCGCGCCGCTGGCCGGCATCGGGCAGGCCGCCGCGCGGCTGGGCCTCCCCCGGCCGGAGATCAAGGTCGGCATCCGCTCCGGTGACACCCCGGCCGACGAGCGGCGCACCTTCGCCCGCCGGCCCCCGGACATCCTCATCACCACGCCGGAGTCGCTGTTCCTGCTGCTCACCAGCCAGGCGCGGGAGGCGCTGCGCGGCGTGGAGACGGTCATCGTCGACGAGGTGCACGCCGTCACCGACTCCAAGCGCGGGGCGCACCTGGCCGTCTCCCTCGACCGCCTCGACGAGCTGCTGGAGCGGCCGGCGCAGCGGATCGGGCTGTCGGCCACCGTGCGGCCGATCGAGGAGGTCGCCACCTTCCTCGCCGGCGGCCGCCCGGTGCAGGTGGTCTCCCCGGGCTCGACGAAGCGGTGGGACCTCTCGGTCGTCGTCCCGGTGGAGGACATGAGCGAGCTGGGGCAGCCCACCGGCGAGCTCGAGGGCTCGGCGGCGGGGCACCAGCCGCGCACCTCCATCTGGCCCGCGGTCGAGGAACGGGTGCTGGACCTGGTGCAGGCGCACCGCAGCACGATCGTCTTCGCCAACTCCCGCCGGCTCGCCGAGCGGTTGACCAGCCGGCTCAACGAGCTGGCCTACGAGCGGCAGACCGGCGAGCCGGTGCCGCCGGGCACCAACGCCGCGGCGCTCATGGCGCAGGCGGGATCCGGCGGCGGGCTGCCGGAGGCGTTCCAGCCGGTCGCGGCGGCGCACCACGGCTCGGTGTCCCGCGAGCAGCGCGCCGTCGTGGAGGAGGCGCTGAAGTCCGGCCGGCTGCCCGCCGTCGTCGCCACCTCGAGCCTGGAGCTGGGCATCGACATGGGCGCGGTCGACCTGGTCGTCCAGGTCGAGGCGCCGCCCACGGTCGCCAGCGGTCTGCAGAGGGTCGGCCGCGCCGGCCACCAGGTCGGGGCGGTCAGCCGGGGGGTGCTGTTCCCGAAGTACCGCGGCGACCTCGTGCAGTGCGCGCTGGTCGCCGAGCGGATGCAGGCCGGCGCGATCGAGTCCATCCGCTACCTGCGCAACCCGCTCGACGTGCTGGCCCAGCAGATCGTCGCGATCGTCTCCGAGCGGCCGCGCACCGTCGACGAGGTCGGGGCGCTGGTGCGCCGCTCGGCGGCGTTCTCCTCGCTGCCCGAGTCGGCGCTGCACGCCGTCCTCGACATGCTGGCCGGGCGCTACCCCTCCGACGCCTTCGCCGAGCTGCGCCCGCGGCTCACCTGGGATCGCGTCACCGACACCCTCACCGCCCGCGCCGGCGCGCAGCGGCTGGCCGTCACCAGCGGCGGCACCATCCCCGACCGCGGCCTGTTCGGCGTCTTCCTGGTCGGCGGCGAGGGCACCGGCGGGCGCCGGGTCGGCGAGCTGGACGAGGAGATGGTCTACGAGTCGCGGACCGGCGACGTGTTCCTCCTCGGGTCCTCCTCCTGGCGGATCGAGGAGATCACCCACGACCGGGTGCTGGTCACCCCGGCGCCCGGCCAGCCCGGCAAGATGCCGTTCTGGCACGGCGACGCCCCCGGGCGGCCCCTGGAGCTCGGCCGGGCCCTCGGCGCCTTCCTGCGCGAGGTCGGGTCGGCGACGCCGGAGGCAGGGCTCGAGCGGGCGCGCGCCGCGGGCCTGGACGAGTGGGGTGCGGCCAACCTGGCCGCCTACCTGGCCGAGCAGAAGGCGGCCACCGGCCACCTCCCCGACGACCGCACCCTGCTGGTCGAGCGGTTCCGCGACGAGCTGGGCGACTGGCGGCTGGTCGTCCACTCCCCGTTCGGCGCCCAGGTGAACGCCCCGTGGGCGCTGGTGCTCGCCGCGCGGCTGCGCGAGCGCTACGGCGTCGACGTCTCCTCGATGCACTCCGACGACGGCATCGTGCTGCGGCTGCCCGACACGACCGGCGAGCCGCCGGAGGGCGAGCTGGCGGTCCTCGACCCGGACGACGTGGAGCGCGAGGTCACCGCCGAGGTCGGCAGCTCGGCGCTGTTCGCCAGCCGGTTCCGCGAGTGCGCCGCCCGCGCGCTGCTGCTCCCGCGGCGCGATCCCCGCCGCCGCACCCCGCTGTGGCAGCAGCGCCAGCGCGCCGCCCAGCTGCTGGGCGTCGCCAGCGAGTTCTCCTCGTTCCCGATCACGCTCGAGGCGGCCCGCGAGGTGCTGCAGGACGTCTACGACGTGCCCGGGCTGATCGAGCTGATGGCCGACGTGCGGGCCCGGCGCGTGCGGGTGGTCGACGTGCAGACCGAGACCGCCTCACCCTTCGCGCAGTCGCTGCTGTTCGGCTACGTCGGCCAGTTCCTCTACGAGGGCGACGCCCCGCTGGCCGAGCGCCGCGCCCAGGCCCTGGCGCTCGACACCGGCCTGCTCGCCGAGCTGCTCGGCCGCTCCGAGCTGCGCGAGCTCCTCGACGCCGAGGCGATCACCGAGATCGAGGCCGAGCTGCAGCGGCTCCCCCAGCCCCGGCACCCCCGCGACGTCGACGGCGCCGGCGACCTGCTCCGGGTCGTCGGTGACCTCACTGCCGCCGAGGCCGCGCGCCGCGGCGCCCCGCAGGAGTGGCTGGACGAGCTGGTCGCCGCCCGGCGCGCGCTGGTGGTCCGCATCGCCGGCGAGGAGCGCTACGTCGCAATCGAGGACGCCGGGCGCCTCCGCGACGCCCTGGGCACCGCGCTCCCCGTCGGGGTGCCCGAGGTCTTCACCGAGCCCGTCGCCGACCCGCTGGGCGACCTGGTCGGTCGCTACGCGCGCACGCACGGCCCCTTCCAGCCGACCGAGGCGGCGGCCCGGCTGGGTCTCGGCGTCGCGGTGGTCACCGCGACGGTGCAGCGGCTCACCGGCACCGGCCGGCTGGTCTCCGGCGAGTTCCGTCCCGGCGGCACCGGCCAGGAGTGGTGCGACGCCGACGTGCTCCGGTCCATCCGCCGGCGCAGCCTCGCGAAGCTGCGCCAGGAGGTCGAGCCGGTGCCCACCGGCACGCTCGCCCGCTTCACCCCGTCCTGGCAGGCGGTCGGCAGCCGGCTGCGCGGCGCCGACGGCGTGCTGTCGGTCGTCGAGCAGCTCGCCGGGGCCCTGGTGCCCGCCAGTGCGCTCGAGTCGCTGGTGCTGCCGGCCCGCGTGCGCGACTACTCCCCCGCCATGCTCGACGAGCTCACCAGCGCCGGCGAGGTGCTCTGGGCCGGTGCCGGCGGCCTGCCCGGCGGGGACGGCTGGATCAGCCTGGTGCCCGCCGACCTCGCACCGCTGCTGCTGCCCGAGCAGCTGGAGGTGGCCGGGGAGGGGCAGCCGGTGCTCGACCTGCTCGCCGGCGGCCAGGCGATGTTCTTCCGCGGCCTCTCCGACTCACTCGGCGCCACCGACGACGCCGCCCTGGCCGACCTGGTGTGGGACCTGGTGTGGGCCGGCGCGCTGACCAACGACACCCTGGCCCCGCTGCGCAGCCGGCTGGGGGGCGGCGGCACCCACAAGCGGGCCGCCGCCGCCCCACGGGTCACCCGCACCCGGTACGGGCGGCCGCGGCTGTCCCGCGCCGCGATGCCCACCCGCAGCGGACCGCCCACGGTGGCCGGGCGCTGGTCGCGGCTGCCCGACCGCGAGGCCAACGCCACCCGGCGCACCACCGCACGCGCCGAGGCGCTGCTCGAGCGGCACGGGGTCCTCACCCGGGGCGCGGTCATGGCCGAGCAGGTGGCCGGGGGCTTCTCCGCCGTCTACCCGGTGCTGCGCGCCTTCGAGGAGAACGGCCGCGCCCGTCGCGGCTACTTCGTCGAGACGCTCGGCGCGGCCCAGTTCGGCACCCCGGGCTCGGTGGACCGGCTGCGCAGCTTTGCCTCGCCCGACCGGGTCCCGGCGGGCGCCGTCGTGCTGGCGGCCACCGACCCGGCCAACGTCTACGGGGCCGCGCTGCCGTGGCCGGAGCGGTCCGGGAGCGAGGACGCCGCCGTCGACATCGGCGAGGGCACCGGCGCCGGCCGGAAGTCGGGGCACCGGGCGGGGCGGAAGGCCGGCGCGCTGGTCGTGCTGGTCGACGGCGACCTGGTGCTCTACGTCGAGCGCGGCGGCAAGACGCTGCTGTCGTGGACCGAGGACGAGCAGGTGCTCAAGGAGGCGGCGACGGCGCTGTCCGGGGCAGTGTCGGCGGGGGCGCTCGGGCGCATGGTGGTGCAGAAGGCCGACGGCGCCTCGGTGCACGAGTCGACGCCGCTCAGCAACGCGCTCCAGGCAGCCGGCTTCGCCGCCACCCCGCGCGGCCTGCGCCTGCGGGCCTGACCCCGCGCGGCGGAATCAACGGCGGCGGGGTCAACGGCCACGGGGTCAGCGGCGGCGGGAGCCCTGCAGCCAGGGCGCGCACCAGCGGCTCAGCCGCGGCATGAGCAGGCGCAGCGCGGTGACGACGTAGACCGCCGACAGCAGCAGCCGCAGCGGCCACGGCCAGCCCTCGACCAGCGGCAGCGCGAGCACCTGGAAGCTCGAGGTGAACGCCAGGACGACGGCGACGGTCAGCAGCCAGCTGCGCCAGGCCGGCCCCGGCCGCGGCGGCACGGCGAAGAAGCTCTCCAGCCCCACCGCCCGCGCGACCCGCTCGTCCTCGACCATCCCCGGCAACCGGGCCAGGAACGCCTGCCGCTCCGGCGAGCGCTCCCACGCGGCCAGGGAGTCGGCGTCGGCGAACCGGTAGACCAGGTGGTACTCGGAGCTGCCCTCCCCCGGGTGCAGCAGCGAAGCCCCCAGGTTGCCGGGGAAGTTCGCCGCCTCGGCCAGCACTGCGCGGGCCGCCCGCTCGAACGCCGTCCGCCGGTCCGCTCGCACCACGCGGGCGACGGTGACGGTGACGGGCTGGTGGTCGGGGGCGGTGGGTGCGCTCCCGAGCCGGGTGCGCAGTCGCAGGGGCACGCTCACGCAGGGAGCAGCGCAGGGCGCGACCCGCCGCTTCCCGGTTGTCGGGGCTCTCACACCCAGGGGGCGGGTCGGCGTGCTGCCGGGGATCATGGTCGGCGTGCCCGAGGGAGACACCGTCTGGCTGGCGGCGAAGCGGATGAACACCGCGCTCGCGGGCAGCACGCTGCGCCGCGGCGAGTTCCGGCTCCCCCAGCTGGCCGCCCTCGACCTCACCGGCGCGGCCGTCACCGAGGTCGTCCCCCGCGGCAAGCACCTGCTGATCCGGCTCGCCGACGGGCGCACGCTGCGCACCCACTTCCGGATGGACGGCAGCTGGCACATCTACCGGCCCGGCGCCCGGTGGCGCGGCGGCCCCGGCTACGACGTCCGCGTGGTCCTCGCCACCGACGAGTGGGAGTGCGTCGGCTACCGGCTGCACGACGTCGACATCGTGCCGACGGCCGAGGAGGACCGGCTCGTCGGCCACCTCGGCCCCGACATCCTCGCCCCGGGGTGGGACCTCGACGAAGCGCTGCGCCGCATCCGCGCCCAGCCCGACGAGCAGGTGGGCGTCGCCGTCCTCGACCAGCGCAACGTGGCCGGCATCGGCAACCTCTACAAGGTCGAGTCGCTGTTCCTGCTGGGCCTGCACCCGTGGGCGCGGGTGGCCGACGTCGACGCCCGGCTGGCACCGCTGCTGGAGCGGGCCCAGCGGCTCATGCAGGCCAACCTCGAGCACCCGGAGCAGAGCACCACCGGCGACATGCGCCGCGGCTACGACCACTGGGTCTACGGGCGGAAGGGCAAGCCCTGCCGCCGCTGCGGCACGCCGATCCTCATGGGTGACCAGGGGCCGCACCTGCAGGAGCGGGTCACCTACTGGTGCCCGCGGTGCCAGGCGGCGAACTCCCCCGTCTCGCCGACGGCGCGCACCGGCGAACCGGGGCGGCCCCGGCCGGTCGCCACCCCCGGCTGAACGTGCTCCGCCCCGCCGCCCGGACGGGGCGGCGGGGCGGGGAGATCGGCGTGTCAGGCCGGGTCGGGCCGCTCGGCCGGCTGCGCCTGGGGCTGGGTGGCCTGCTCCGGCGCCGGCGTCCCCTGCTCGATCGCGCCCGCGGCGTTGCTGCCCTCGACGGCCGGGGTGCCCGTGCCGCCACCCATCGACGCGCGGATCTGATCCAGCCGCGAGGCACCGGCCACGTCGAGGGTGGCCTTCTGCACCTCGAGCATGCGCCCCTCGACCGACGACTGCGCGAGCTCCGCCTGCCCCAGCGCGTTGGCGTAGCGGGCCTCGATCTTGTCCCGCACCTCGGACAGGCTGGGGGTGTTGCCCGGCGCGGAGAGCTCGTTGACCTGCTTCATGGAGGCGGCGACGTGCTCCTGCATCTTCGCCTGCTCGAGCTGGCTCATCAGCTTGGTGCGCTCGGCCAGCGTCGTCTGCAGCCGCATGCGCGACTGCTCGACCGCGCCGCGCGCCTGCTCGGCGGCCTGCAGCGCCTCGTCGTGGCTGCGCTTGAGGTCCTCCATGGACTGCTCGGCGGCCACGAGCTGAGTGGCGAACGCCTGCGCCGCCTGCTCGTACTCGGCCGCCTTCGCCGCGTCCCCCTTGCCCCGCGTCTGGTCGGCCAGCACCAGCGCCTGGCGGGCGGAGGCCTGCAGCTTCTCGACCTCGCTGAGCTGCCGGTTCAGCCGCATCTCCAGCTGGCGCTGGTTGCCCAGCACCGCAGCAGCCTGGTTGGCCAGCGACTGGTGCCGCTGCTGCTCGGCCTCGATCGCCTGCGCGATCTGGATCTTCGGGTCGGCCCGCTGGTCGATCTGGGCGTTGGCCGAAGCGGTGAGGTACTTCCACAGCTTCACGAACGGGTTGGGCATGGGGTCCTCCTGCTCCGGCGCGGTCGCCGGCCCGGCGATGCTCGTCCCCAGCATCGTCCCAGGTGATCACCCTCGGCAACCGACGCGGGCCGTCCGCGCCGCGGCTAGTGTGCCCAGCGTGCCGCCTGCCACGCCTGCCCTCTGCGTCCTCGGGGAGCTCGTCGTCGACCTGCTGCCCGTCCCCGGCGCCGCGCCCGGCAGCACCGCGCCGCACTACGTCGCCCGCCCGGGCGGCAATGCGCTCAACGTCGCCGTCGCCGCCGCGCGCCTCGAGGCCCCGGTGCGGCTGCTGGCCCGGCTGGGCACCGGCCCGCTCGCCGCGAACCTCCGCCGGCACGCCGAGGCGGCCGGAGTCGACACGGCCGGGTTCGTCGACGCCACCGAGCCGGTCAGCCTGGCCGTCGTCGGCGTCGGCGCCGACGGCTCCCCCGACTACGGCTTCCACGTGCTCGGCGCCGCCGACTGGCAGTGGACCGACGAGGAGCTCGACCGGGTCCTGCCCGAGGCCGTCGGCGCGCTGCACGTCGGCTCGATCTCCAGCTGGACCGAGCCGGGCAGCGGGGCGATCGCGCGGCTGGTCGGCCGGTTGCACGGCCGGGCGCTGGTCAGCGTCGACCCGAACATCCGGCCGATGCTCGCCGAGGGCCCGGTCGGCGCCTCCCTGGGCAACGACCGCGCCGCCGTCACCGCCCGCCTCGACGAGCTGGTCCGGCAGGCCGACGTGGTGAAGGTCAGCGCCGAGGACCTCGCCTGGCTGGAGCCGGGCACCACCGACCTGGACGACGCGGCCCGCCGCTGGGCCGGCCGCGGACCCGCGATGGTAGTGCTCACCGACGGCGGCGCGCCACTGCGGATCGCCCGGCCCGGCCGGCCCGTGCTGCGCCGCGAGATCCCGCGCGTGCCCGTGGTCGACACCGTCGGTGCCGGCGACTCCCTGGCCGCCGGGCTCCTGACCGGCCTGCTCGGCGCCGGGCTCACCGCGCGCGCCGACCTGGACGCCGTCCCGGACGACCGGCTGCTGGCGCTGGTCGACGACGCCGCGCTGGTGGCCGCGGTCAACTGCACCCGGGTGGGCGCCGATCCCCCCACGCGCGCGGAGCTGGCGGCGGCGCGGGGCGACGGGTGACCACCGAGGACCTCCGGCTGGTCGGCTTCGAGGAGCTCTCCGCCGGTGCCCTGCGCGGCCGGCTGCTGGCCCGCCGCGCCGAGTTCTGGGCGGGCTCCCCGCTCGACGACGACGCCGTGGTGGCGCTGCACGACCCGGTCTTCTTCCACCAGCTCGGCGGCTTCGGCGCGGTCGCCCTCACGCCGGACGACGAGGACGCCGGCTACCTGCTGGGCGTGGTGAGCGCCGACCGCCTCGCCGTCGTCCAGGCCGTCGCCGTCCACCCGGACCGGCGGGGTCGCGGGGTCGCCACCGGGCTGCTGGAGCGCTTCGCCTCCCTGGCGGCGGGGGTGGGCGCGCGCGTCGCGCAGGCCGTCGCCCTGCCGACGGACACCGCCGCGGCCGCCCTGGCCGGCCGGCTCGGCGCCTCCCCGGCCCCCTCGCCCGGGCACGCCGGTCCCGGCGCCGACCGGGTGGTCTTCACCTGCCGCCTGCCCCTGGCGCCACCGGCTCAGCCCGCGGCGCCCAGGAGCTGACCCAGCAGCGCCGCCTGCCGCCGCCGTTGCGTGGTGAGCCCCGGCTGGAGCACCACGCCGAGGAGCCACCGCCCGGCCAGCTGCGCCCCGTCGTCGTCGGTGCCGAGCACCGCCGCCAGCCGCCCGGTGAGCTCCGCCCACGCCGGCTCGCCGGGCGCCAGCAGCGCGACCAGCCGGTCCGGCTCGGCGGCGGCGAGCCGGCGCAGCACGGGATGGGTGGCGAGCTCGTCGGCGAGCCCCGCCAGCCCCTCGGCCGGGGGTAGGCCCGCGGCGAGGTCGGTGAGCCGCTGCAGCTCCACGCCCAGCAGCGCCCGGGCCACCTCGTCCTTGGTGCGGAAGTAGTTGTAGAGCGTGGCCTTGGCCACCCCGGCTGCGGCCGCCACCGACTGCATCGTGGCGCGCCGCAGACCCTGGGCGGCGAAGGCCTCGGCGGCGCCAGCGAGGAGCTCCGCCCGGGTGCGGTTCACGCCGCCCGGTGCGGGCGGGTCAGGCGGCGAGCGACACCGCGTCGCGCCGCGGGGCGGTGCGCCCCTGCCCCGCGCCGACGAGCGCCAGGGCGGGCTCGGCCGCGTCGGCCGGCTGCGGCGCGGGCGCGGTCCCGTCGGCGGGCGCCTCGGCCGGGCTCGCCAGCGGGCGGACGTCCGCACCTGCCGTGGCACCGCGCAGCTCGAGGCTCACCTCGGCGAGCAGGTCGGCCAGCTCCACGTCGAGGGCGTCGCAGATCGAGGCGAGCAGCTCGGAGGAGGCCTCCTTCTGCCCTCGCTCCACCTCGGAGAGGTAGCCGAGGCTGACCCGGGCGGCACCGGAGACGTCGCGCAACGTGCGGTGCTGACGCAGCCGGTGGCCGCGCAGCGTGTTCCCGAGCTGGGTGCGCAGCAGCGTCATGGCCGTCTCCTGTCCTGCGAGCGGGGAAGCGGCGGTGCCGTCGGGCACCGTGCGCTCACGGTACGCGGCGCGTGCGCCGCCGGCCCACCGACGGGGCCGAGTCCGCTCATGGCGTAACGCCCTCCGCCCGACCGGCGTTCCCGGTGAGCCGGTCGCGGAGGGTGGTGAACGCGCTGGCCACCGCGCCGGCGCGCACCGCGGCGCGGTCACCGGGCAGGTCCAGCCGGACGACGTCGGTGCGCTCGCCGTCGCTGAGGCCCAGGTACACGGTTCCGGGACCGTGCCCGTCGACCGGGTCGGGGCCGGCGACGCCGGTGAGCCCGAGGCCGAAGGTGGCCGAGCACCGGGCGCGGATGCCCTCCGCCAGCGCCGCCGCCGTCTGCGGGCTGACCGGTCCGTGCGCGGCGAGCAGGCCGGCGGGCACACCGGCGAGCGCCGTCTTCAGGTCCGTCGCGTAGACGACGGCGCCTCCGCGCAGCGTCGCGCTGGCGCCGGGCACCGCGGCGAGGGTGGCGCAGAGCAGCCCCGCGGTGAGCGACTCGGCGGCCGCCACGGTCGCGCCGCGGGCCAGCAGAGCCCGGTGCACCTCCCCGGCGAGCGCCTCGAGCGCCGCCCCGGTCACCGGGGCCGCCATCAGGCCGCGCTGTCGCTGCGGGTGCCGGGACCGGCCCCGGCCGCCCTCCGCGCGGCGGCGGCGCGCATCGCGCGGGCGCTGGTCTGCCGCAGCGTGACGGCGCGGTAGACGTAGTCCAGGCCGGTGACCACGGTGAGCAGCACGGCCGCGGCCATGACCCACCAGCGGGTGGTGGCCAGGGCCCCGCTCAGCGGCAGGATGTACAACCCGATCGCCAGCGACTGCAGGACGGTCTTGGCCTTGCCGCCCCGGCTGGCGGCGATGACGCCGTCCCGGATCACCCAGAACCGCAGCAGGGTGACCCCCACCTCGCGGACGAGGATCACCGCGGTCACCCACCAGGGCAGCAACGCCAGCACGGAGAGCCCGATCAGCGCGGTACCGGTGAGCGCCTTGTCGGCGATGGGGTCGGCGAGCTTGCCGAACTCGGTGACCTGACCGGTCCGCCGGGCGATGAGGCCGTCGTAGCGGTCGGTGAGGATCGCCAGGCCGAAGACGAGCGTGGCCCAGTAGCGGCTGGCGTCGTCCAGGCTGTCGTCGTGCAGCAGCAGGACGGCGAAGACCGGGACCACGGCCAGCCGCAGCACGGTCAGCGCGTTGGGGACGTTGACCAGCCGCACCGACTGGGGCGGCGTCGCTGCCGGGTCCGGGGCCACGTCCGTCACCCGGGTCACCGCCCGGCCGCGGTGGCGGCCGGCACGCGGGCGACGGCGAGCAGGTCGACCCCCTCGGTGCCGACCACCTCGGCCGACACCACCTGCCCGGGGACCGAGCCGGCCGGGACCCCGCTGACCGTGGTCGTGCCGTCGGCGTCGGGGTCCTGGTGGGCGGCGTGCCCGAGCCAGGTGCCGGGGCCCTCCTCCACGGAGAGGTCCTCGGTGAGCAGCACCTCGACCTGCTCGCCGATCCGCTCCTCGGCGCGCTGGGCGGTCAGCTCCTCGACCAGGTCGGTGATCCGGCGGACCCGGGCGTCGATCTCGTGCTGGTCGAGCTTGCCGTCCAGGCCGATCGCCTCGGTGCCCTCCTCGTCGGAGTAGCCGAAGACGCCGACGGCGTCGAGCCGGCCCTCGACGAGGAAGCGCTCGAGCTCGGCGACGTCGTCCTCGGTCTCCCCCGGGAAACCGAGGATGACGTTGGTGCGGAACCCCGCCGCCGGCGCGAGCGCACGTGCCCGCTCGATGAGCGCGAGGAAGTCGTCGGTCCCACCGAAGCGGCGCATGCGGCGCAGCAGCGACGGCGAGGAGTGCTGGAAGGAGAGGTCGAAGTACGGCGCCACCCCGTCGGTGGCGGCGATGACCTCCAGCAGACCCGGGCGGAGCTCGGCCGGCTGCAGGTACGCGACCCGCACCCGGACGACGCCTTCGATCGCGGTCAGCTGCGGCAGCAGCTTCTCCAGCGAGCGCAGGTCGCCGAGGTCCTTGCCGTAGGAGGTCGAGTTCTCGCTGACCAGCACCAGCTCGGTGACGCCCTGCCCGGCCAGCCAGGCGGCCTCGGAGAGCACCTCGGCCGGCGGGCGGGAGACGAACGCACCGCGGAAGGTCGGGATCGCGCAGAACGCGCAGCGCCGGTCGCAGCCCGACGCCAGCTTGATCGCGGCGGACGGGCCGGCGGCCAGCCGACGGCGACGCAGCCAGTCGTGACCGGGGATGGCCGGCCCGGCGTCCTCGACCCGGCCACCGGCCCCGGCGAGGACCGCCGAGCGCTCCACCGGGCTGATCGGCAGCAGCGTGCGCCGGTCCCGCGGCGTGTGCGGCACCAGTGGGCGCCCGGCGAGGACGTCGTCGAGACGCCCGCCGATCTGCGCGTAGTCGTCGAAGCCCAGGACGGTGGCCTCGGGCAGCGCGTCGGCGAGCTCGGTGCCGTAGCGCTCGGCCATGCAGCCGACGGCGACGACCGAGGCGCCGGAGTCGGTCGCAGCGAGGATCGCGTCGACGGAGTCCTTCTTCGCGCTCTCGATGAAGCCGCAGGTGTTGACGAGCACCGCGTCGGCGCCGTCGGCGTCCTCGACGAGCTCGTAGCCCTCGGCGGCGAGCCGGCCGGCGAGCTCCTCGGAGTCGACCTCGTTGCGAGCGCACCCGAGGGTCACCACGGCCACGGTCCGGGCAGGGCTGGGCGTGGCTGTCACCGCCCCATCGTAGGTGAAGGACCTCCGTGCCCCCCGACCCTCGCCCGGCCTCGTCCGGAGGCTCGCCCGAGCATGCGAGGGAGGAGCGGGACGAGGTCCTTCAACCTGCACGGAGGCCGTTCCAGGCGGTCACCCCGGCTCGGCCGGGGCCTTGCAGGAAGGCCACCGGCGGCGGGGCCCACCGTCAGGCGTCCCCTCCGCCCCGCAGGGTGAACAGGGTGGCCTCGAGCTCGTCGGGCTTGACCAGCACGTCGCGCGCCTTGGACCCCTCGGAGGGACCGACGATGCCGCGGCTCTCCATCAGGTCCATCAGGCGGCCGGCCTTGGCGAAGCCGACCCGGAGCTTGCGCTGCAGCATCGACGTCGAGCCGAACTGGCTGGTGACGATGAGCTCGACGGCCTGGAGCAGCAGGTCGAGGTCACCGCCGATGTCCTCGTCGATCTCCTTCTTCTCGCCGCCGCCACCGGCGGTGAAGACCTCCTCCCGGTACTCGGGCTCGGCCTGGCGCTTGGTGAACTCGACGACCGCCTCGATCTCGGCGTCGGTGACGAAGGCGCCCTGGACGCGCATCGGCTTGCCCGCGCCGATCGGCATGAAGAGGGCGTCACCCATGCCGATGAGCTTCTCCGCTCCCGGCTGGTCGAGGATGACCCGGCTGTCGGTGAGGCTGGAGGTCGAGAACGCCAGCCGCGAGGGCACGTTGGCCTTGATCAGACCCGTGACGACGTCGACCGACGGGCGCTGCGTCGCGAGGATCAGGTGGATGCCGGCGGCGCGCGCCTTCTGGGTGATCCGGACGATGTGCTCCTCGACGTCGCGCGGGGCCACCATCATCAGGTCGGCGAGCTCGTCGACGATCGCGAGGATGTACGGGTAGGGCCGGTAGACCCGCTCGCTGCCGGGCGGGGCGGTGATCTCGCCCTTCTCGACCTTGCGGTTGAAGTCGTCGATGTGCCGCACCCCGGTGGACCGCATGTCCTGGTAGCGCTGCTCCATCTCCTCGACCAGCCAGGCCAGCGCGGTGGCGGCCTTCTTCGGGTCGGTGATGATCGGCGTGATCAGGTGCGGGATGCCGTCGTAGGGCGTGAGCTCGACCATCTTCGGGTCGACCAGGATCATCCGCAGCTGCTCGGGCGTGGCCCGCAGCAGCAGCGAGGTCAGGATCGAGTTGACGCAGCTGGACTTACCGGCACCGGTGGCGCCGGCGACGAGCAGGTGCGGCATCTTCGCCAGGTTGGCGCAGACGAACCCGCCCTCGATGTCCTTGCCCAGCCCGACCAGCATCGGGTGCGGGTCCTGCTTGGCGGCCTGCGAGCGCAGCACGTCGCCGAGGCTGACCTTCTCGCGGTCGGTGTTGGGCACCTCGATGCCGACGGCGGACTTACCAGGGATCGGCGCCAGGATGCGGATGTTGTCGTTCGCGACCGCGTAGGCCATGTTCTTGGTCAGCGCGGTGATCTTCTCGACCTTCACGCCCTGGCCGAGCTCGACCTCGTAGCGGGTGACCGTCGGGCCGCGGGTGAAGCCGGTGACGGCGGCGTCGATGTTGAACTGCTCGAGCACGCCGCTGATCGCCTCGATGGCGACGTCGTTGGCCTTCGACCGCGCCCGCGGCGGGTCGCCCGGCCGCAGCGTGGACAGCGCCGGCAGCACGTAGTCGCCCTCGACCGGCTGGATGGACAGCTGCTCGGGCTCGGTGATCGGCGGCAGGTCCTCCGGCGGGGAGGTGCGGTCCTCGACGGGCCGGCGGACGGCCGGCACGGGCGGCGGCGGGGCGGCCAGCACCGTGTGCTCGGGCTCGGTGGTGCGGGTGGCCTCCGGCGCCTCCGCGTAGGCCCCGTGGTCGATAGGGCCGGTGGTGAGCAGGTCCTCCGACAGCGAGGAGCGGCGCCGGCGGCTCTTCGGCGCCGGCTCCTCCTCCACCTCGTCGTCGTAGTCGTCCTCGTCGTACTCGTCGTCGTCCCGGCCGAGCAGGCGGTCGGTGGCCTCGCGCAGCCGCTCCGGGATCTGGTGCACCGGCGTCGCGGTGATCACGAGCAACCCGAAGAAGGCCAGCAGCGCGAGCAGGACGACGGTGACCACCGCCCCGACGCCCGCGACCAGCGGCGTGCCGACGGCCCAGCCGACCAGCCCGCCCGAGCCCGGCTCGCCGGCCGCGGGGACCGCCGGGGTGCCGACGACGTGGGCGATGCCGAGGACCGACGCGACGGCGCACAGCCAGCCGATCGCCAGCCGCCCGCGCGCCTCGGGGCGGGGGCCGCGCCGGAGGAGCCGCAGCGCGGCGAAGAGGAGGACGACGGGCAGCACCATCACCAGCGAGCCGATGATCCAGCGCACGCCGTCGGTCAGCGCGGCGCCGACCGGTCCGATGCCGTTGCTCCAGGCGGCCGCGCCGAGCACGATCGCGAGCCCGAGGACGGCCAGGCCGACCCCGTCGCGGCGGTGCTCGGGGGCCAGCGGCTCGGCCTCCTCCGGCCGGGCGACCGACCGGGCCAGCCCGCCGGCGCCGCGGGCGAGCAGGTTCCAGCCGCCGCTGGCGATGCGCCAGACCGAGCCGCCCGACGAGGACGGCTTCGAGCGGGCCGGTTGCCGCCGGTTGGGTGCCCGCTTGGCGGCGGGGCGCTTCTTGCTCGCCGCCGTCGAGCCCGACCGGCTGCGGGAGGCGGCCGGCCGGCGGTTCGGCGTGGTGCGGGCAGGCATGCGTCAGACCGTAATCCCGTGACGGCCCCCCGGCAGGCAGGCCGGATGTCGTGTCCCGCTCACCGCCGTCCCATAACGTCACACGCATGAGCACCCCGCTCCCCCACGGCAGCTGGCCCACCCCCGTCACCTCCGAGCTCGTCGTGCGGTCCGCGGCCCGCCTCGGCGAGGTGGTGGTGGACGGCCCGGACGTCTGGTGGGCCGAGTCCCGGCCCGCCGAGGGCGGCCGCACGGCGCTCGTGCGGCGCACCGCGGACGGCGAGGTCACCGACGCGCTGCCTGCCCCGTGGAACGCCCGCACCCGGGTGCACGAGTACGGCGGCGGGGCCTGGACAGTCTCCGGGGGCGTCCTCTGGTTCACGGAGTTCTCGGACCAGCGGCTGTACCGGCTGGCGCCCGGCGACGGCGCCCCCGTCGCGGTGACCCCCGAGCCGGCGATCCCTTCGGGCGTCCGGTACGCCGACCTGGTGGTGGTCGCGGACGGCCTGCTCGCCGTGCGGGAGACCCATGCCGCGTCCGGCGCAGCGGCCGACGTGGTGAACGAGATCGTGCGGGTGCGGCCCGACGGCGCCAGCGAGGTGCTGGTGTCCGGCCCCGACTTTGTCGCGGCCCCGCGCCCCGCCCCGGACGGCGTCACGCTCGCGTGGCTGCAGTGGGACCACCCCGACATGCCGTGGGACAGCGCGCAGCTCGTGGTCCGGGCGGCCGACGGCACCGAGCACGTCATCGCGGGCGGGCCGGGCGAGTCCGCCGTCCAGCCGGTCTGGGGGGAGGACCTCGCGCTCTGGTGGCTGGACGACCGCACGAACTTCTGGTCGCTGCACCGCAAGCGGCCGCACGAGCAGCCCGGGCTCGTCGTCGACGTCAGGAGCGACATCGGCGGCCCCCAGTGGCTGTTCGGCCAGTCCCGCTACGCGCTCCTGGACGACGGGCGCGTGGTGCTCGCCTACGGCCGGGAGGGCCGCGACCGCCTCGCCGTGCTGACCCCGGGTGGGCAGCCGCGCGAGCTGGACCTGCCCTACGGCACCTTCCGGTACGTCACGGCGCAGGGCACCGGCGTCGTCTGCGTCGCCGGCGGCCCGGCGAGCGAGCCGGTGGTGCTGCGCGTGGACGCCGGCAGCGGCGCCACCGAGGTGCTGCGGCCGGCGCGGGAGCTGGGGCTGGACCCGGCCTGGTTCTCCCGGCCCGAGCACGTCACGTTCCCGACCGAGGACCGCGGCACCGGCATCGGCGAGGCCCACGCGCTGGTCTTCCCGCCGGCCAACCCCGGGGCGACGGCTCCCGCCGGCAGCCTCCCGCCGCTGGTCGTCGTCGTCCACGGCGGGCCGACCGCCGCCGCCGTCCCCGTGCTGAACCTGGAGATCCAGTACTGGACCTCCCGCGGGTTCTGCGTCGCGGACGTCGACTACCGCGGCTCGGTGGGCTACGGCCGCCGCTACCGCGACGCGCTCCGGGGTCGGTGGGGCGTGGTCGACCTCGACGACGTCGTCGCCTGCGCGCGCTTCCTCGCCGACGCCGGGCGGGTCGACCCGGCGCGCATGGCCATCCGCGGCGGCTCGGCCGGCGGCTACACGACGCTGGCCGCGCTGTCGATGCGCCCGGGTGTCTTCACCGCCGGCGCCAGCCATTACGGCGTCGCCGACCTCGGCGCGCTCGCCGCCGAGACGCACAAGTTCGAGTCGCGCTACCTCGACGGGCTGGTCGCCCCCTGGCCGTCGGGCCGGGCGGTCTACGACGAGCGCTCGCCGATCAACCACGTCGACGCCCTCGACACCCCGCTGGCGGTGTTCCAGGGCGACGAGGACGCGGTCGTGCCCCCGGACCAGGCCGAGGCGATCGTGGCCGCGCTGCGCGCCAAGGGCGTCCCGCACACCTACCTGCTCTTCGCCGGCGAGCAGCACGGCTTCCGCAAGGCCGAGAACATCCGGGCCGCCCTGGACGGCGAGCTGTCCTTCTACGCGCAGGTGTGGGGTTTCGACCTGCCCGCCGATGAGGGCATCACCCCGGTGCCGATCAGCTGAGCCGGCCGGCGATGACCTGCTCGCGGAGGATGTCGGCGTGGCCGCCGTGCTCGGCGAGCTCCCGGAGCACGTGCAGGTAGACCCAGCGCAGCGGCAACGACCCCCGCCGGTTGCCGTGCACCAGGTCGTCGAGGTCCAGGTCGGCGGTGGCCCGCCGGGACGCCGCGCAGGCCTCCCGGTGCGCCCGGGTGACCGAGGCGATGGTGTCCTCGTCGCCGAGCACGAAGGACTCGTCCACGGTCTCCGGGATGCCGATCTCCGCGCGGGAGCGGCAGGAGATCGCCTCGTCGAACCACACCCGCTCGACGAAGGCAGCGTGCTTGACCAGGCCGAGCAGGGTGGTGAGCGAGGGCACCAGCGAGCGCCGCGCCTCCTCCTCGGTGAGCCCGTCCAGGCAGCTGCGGAGCGCCTCCCGGTGCTCGTCGAGGAACGCCTCCAGCTGCGCCCGCAGCGGCTCGCGGAGCACGTCCTGGCTGCCCACCCGGGCTCAGACCTCGAGGACCGTCGGGATGATCATCGGGCGCCGGCGGTGCTTGTCCGACACCCACTTGCCGACGGTGCGCCGGATGATCTGCGAGAGCCGGTGCGCGTCGACCTCGTCGTCGGCCAGGGCGCGCTTGAGGTTGTCCTCGACCAGGGCGAGCACCTCGTCGAACGCCGCCGGGTCGTCGGAGAAGCCCTTGGTGGACAGGTGCACCGGGCGCACGATCGTCCGGGTCGACGGCTCGATCACCACGGTGAGGGCCACGAAGCCCTCGTCGCCGAGGATCCGTCGCGCCTGCAGCGACTCCTCGCCCACGTCACCGACGTTCAGCCCGTCGACGTAGACGTCCCCGACGGGCACCGATCCGACGATGGCGGCCTTGCCGTCGACGAGGTCGACGACGACGCCGTCCTCGGCGAGCAGGATCCGGTCGGTGGGCATGCCCGTCTCCTCGGCGAGCTTCGCGTGCGCCCGCAGGTGCCGCCACTCCCCGTGCACCGGCATCAGGTAGCGCGGCTTGGCCACGTTGAGCAGCGTGCGCAGCTCTCCGGCCGGGGCGTGGCCGGAGACGTGCACCCGCGCCGTCTCCTTGTGCACCACCGTGGCGCCGAGCCGGGCCAGGCCGTTGATGACCTTGTAGACGGCGGTCTCGTTGCCGGGCACCAGCGAGGAGGCGAGCACGACGGTGTCGCCGGCCTCGATGGTCACCTGGTGGTGGTCGCCACGGGCCATGCGGCCCAGCGCCGACAGCGGCTCGCCCTGCGACCCGGTGCTGACCAGCACCACCTGGTGCGGCGGCATCGAGGCGGCGTCGTCGAGGGACACCATCAGCCCGGGGGCCACCTTGAGCAGCCCGAGGTCGCGGGCGACGCCCATGTTGCGCACCATCGAGCGGCCGACCAGGGCGACCTTGCGGCCGTGCTTGTCGGCGCAGTCGAGCACCTGCTGGATGCGGTGCACGTGGCTGGCGAAGCTGGAGACGATCAGCCGCTGCGAGGCGCGGGCGAAGACGTCGTCGAGCACCGGGCCGATCGACCGCTCCGGGGTGACGAAACCGGGCACCTCGGCGTTGGTGGAGTCGGCGAGCAGCAGGTCGATGCCCTCCACCCCGAGCCGGGCGAAGGCACCGAGGTCGGTGAGGACGCCGTCGAGGGGCAGCTGGTCCATCTTGAAGTCGCCGGTGTGCACGAGCACGCCCGCCGGGGTGTGCACCGCGACCGCCAGGGCGTCGGGGATCGAGTGGTTCACCGAGATGAACTCGCAGTGGAACGGCCCGGCCAGGTGGTCGTCGCCGGCGGCCACCTCGACCAGCGTCGCGCTGAGCCGGTGCTCGCGCAGCTTGGCCGCGACCAGCGCCAGGGTGAACCGCGAGCCGACCAGCGGGATGTCCTCGCGCAGCCGGAGCAGGTAGGGGATCGCGCCGATGTGGTCCTCGTGCCCGTGGGTGAGGACGACGGCGGCGACGTCGTCGAGCCGGTGCTCGATGACGCCGAAGTCGGGGAGGATCAGGTCGACGCCGGGCTGCTCGGCCTCCGGGAAGAGGACGCCGCAGTCGATGACCAGCAGCTTGCCGTCGAACTCCAGCACGGCCATGTTGCGGCCGATCTCGCCGAGCCCGCCCAGGGCCATGACGCGCAGGCCGCCCTCGGGCAGCGGCGGGGGCGCCTTGAGGTCGAGGTGCGGTTGGGTGACCTGACCGCTCATAGGGTGACGCCTCCAGCGGCGAGGTCGTCGCGCAGCTGCGCGAGCTGTTCGGGGGTGGCGTCGACCAGCGGTGGCCGGACCGGCCCGGCCGGCAGGCCGAGCGCGTTGAGCGCGGCCTTCACCGTGATGACGCCCTGGGTGCGGAAGATCCCGGTGTACACCGGGAGCAGGCTGTCGTTGATCGCCCTGGCCTCGACCAGGTCGCCCGCCTCGACCGCGGTCAGCAGCTCGACCAGGCGGGGGCCGACGAGGTGGCTGACGACGCTGACCATGCCGACGCCGCCCATCGCCAGGATCGGCAGGTTCAGCATGTCCTCGCCGCTGTAGTAGGCGAGGTCGGTGCGCGCGAGGGTCCAGGCCATGGCGCCGAGGTCGCCCTTGGCGTCCTTCACCGCGACGATCCGCGGGTGCTCGGCCGCGCGCACGAGCGTGTCGACCTCGATCGGCGTGGCGGTGCGGATCGGGATGTCGTAGAGCATCACCGGCAGGTCGGTGCTGTCGGCGATCGAGGTGAAGTGGCGCAGCAGGCCGGCCTGAGGGGGGCGGTTGTAGTACGGGGTGACGACCAGCAGCCCGTGGACGCCCAGTCCCGCCGCCGACCGCGCCTTCTCGATCGAGTGCGCGGTGTCGTAGGTGCCGACGCCGGCGACGACCGTGGCCCGGTCGCCGACGGCGTCCAGCACCACCTCGAGGACGGCGTGCTGCTCGGCGTCGCTGGTCGTCGGGGACTCCCCCGTCGTGCCGAGGACGACCAGCCCGTCGCTGCCGCCCCGGTCGACCAGGTGCGCCGCGAGCTCCTGTGCCCCGGCGAGGTCGATCGACCCGTCCTCGGCCAGCGGGGTGACCATCGCCGTGAGGAGGCGCCCGAACGGCCGGGCGGGGTCGGAGGTCATGGGGTGAATCTACCCAGCGGAGGCGACGGGTTCCCGCACGTACTCCGACACCGCGAACCGCAGCCCGCCCGATGCCGACACCGACCAGCCCTCGGCCGGGGTGCGCGCGGTGCGCACCCAGCCGCCGTCCAGGGACGGCGCGAAGGTGTCCCCCGCGACGTCGGTGTCGACGTCGGTGACCACCACCCGGTCGGCGTGCGGGAGGAACGCCGCGTAGACGGCTCCCCCGCCGATCACCCAGGCCGACGGGTGCTCCGCGAGGACCTGGTCCACCGAGCGCGCGACGACGGCCCCCTCGGCCGCCCACCCCGGGTCGGACGTCAGCACGACGTTGACCCGGTGCGGCAGCGGGCGGAAGCGCGCCGGCAGCGACTCCCAGGTACGCCGGCCCATCACCACCGTCGACCCGGTGGTGAGCCGGCGGAACAGCGCGAGGTCCTCGGGCAGGTGCCAGGGCAGGCCGCCGTCGGCGCCGATGACACCGCCCCGGGCCTGCGCCCAGATCATGGCCGGGCCGGTCACACCGCCACGGCTGCCCGGATCGCGGGGTGGTGCTCGTAGCCGCGCACCGTGAAGTGCTCGAAGGTGTAGTCGAACAGCGACGGCGCGGGCGCGAGGTCCAGCAGCGGGAACGGGTACGGCTCCCGCGACAGCTGCTCGCGCACCTGCTCGACGTGGTTGGCGTAGATGTGGCAGTCGCCGCCGACCCAGATGAACTCCCCGGGCGCGAGCCCCACCTGGGCGGCGATCATGCGGGTGAGCAGCGCGTAGCTGGCGATGTTGAACGGCACGCCGAGGAACATGTCGGCGCTGCGCTGGTAGAGCTGGCAGGAGAGCTTGCCGTCGGCCACGTAGAACTGGAAGAAGGCGTGGCAGGGGGCCAGCGCCATCTCGGGCAGCGCGGCCACGTTCCAGGCCGAGACGATCATGCGGCGCGAGTCGGGGTCGGTGCGCAGGGTCTCCAGCAGCTGGGCGATCTGGTCGACGTGGCCGCCGTCGGGCGTGGGCCACGACCGCCACTGGACGCCGTAGACGGGACCGAGCTCACCCTCGGGCGACGCCCACTCGTCCCAGATGGTGACGCCGTTCTCCCGCAGCCAGCCGACGTTGCCCTCGCCGCGGAGGAACCACAGCAGCTCGACGGCGATCGACTTGAAGTGCACCTTCTTCGTCGTCACCAGCGGGAAGGTCTCGGCCAGGTCGTAGCGCAGCCGCTCGCCGAACAGGCTCAGCGTGCCCGTCCCGGTCCGGTCGTCCTTCGGCGTGCCCTGCGCCAGGATGCGCCGCAGGAGGTCCTCGTACTGGGTGTCGATCGGGGCTGCCACGGCCCGAGCGTACGGCGGCCGGCCGACGGCGCGGAGGCGCCGGGCACCTGCTGCCCCAGCCGTCGCGCGGGACTCAGCCCTCGGTGACGAAGGGGCTCGCGGCGACCTCGGTGCCGTCGGCCAGCCGGCTGATCCGGAAGTCGCCGAAGACGTTGCCGGCCACCCGCTGCAGCTCGCGCAGGCAGGCGATCGCCAGCTCGCGGAGCTCGACGTCGGCGTGCTCGCTGGCCCGCATGGCGACGAAGTGCCGCCACGCCCGGTAGTTGCCGGTGACGACGATGCGCGACTCGGTCGCGTTGGGCAGCACCGACCGGGCGGCCTGGCGGGCCTGCCGGCGGCGCAGCGTGGCGTTGGGCACGTCGGCCAGCCGCCGCTCCAGCCCCTCGAGCAGCTCGGCGTAGGCGGTCGCGGCGGCGTCGGCCGCCGCCACGAACCGCGCGTGCAGCTCCGGGTCCCCGGCGATGACGGCCGGCTCGACGACGGCGGCGCCCTCCGGAACGTGCCGCTGGGAGAGCTGGCTGTAGGAGAACTGCCGGTGGCGCACCAGCTCGTGGGTGAGCGACCGGGAGACGCCGGTGAGGTACATGCTCACCGTCCCGTGCTCGAGGACGGCGAGGTGCCCGACCTCGAGGATGTGCCGCAGGTAGCCGGCGTTCGTCGCGGTCGCGGCGTTGGGCTTGTCCCAGGACTCGTAGCAGGCCCGCCCGGCGAACTCGGCGAGCGCCTGCCCGCCCTCGGCGTCGGTCTCCCACGGCACGTCCGCGGGGGCGGTGAACTGCGTCTGCGCGACGACCTGGACGCGGAGCGGCGCGATCTCTGGCACCCGTCGAGCCTACGGCGGGTGGCCGGGCAGACTGGAGCGCGTGGACTGGTGGCGCCTGCTGCTCGCCGTGGGCGTCGGCCTGCTGCTCGTCTGGCTGCTGCTGCTGGCGGCCCTGTGGCGGAGCCGCCCCGACGGGCTGACCGTGCGGGACGGGCTGCGGCTGCTCCCCGACGTCGTCCGGCTGGTGCGCCGGCTGGCCGCCGACCGGTCCCTGCCGGCGGGGCTGCGGGTGCGGCTGTGGCTGCTGCTGGCCTACCTGCTCTCCCCCGTCGACCTGGTGCCCGACGTCGTCCCGGTGCTCGGCTACGCCGACGACGTCGTGGTCGTCGCCTGGGCGCTGCGGTCGGTGGTGCGGCGGGCGGGCGACGCGGCGCTGGTGCGGCACTGGCCCGGGGAGCCGGCCGGCCTCGCCGTGGTGCGCCGGCTCGCCGGGCTCACGCCGGGGCGCCCAGGGCGCAGCTGAGGTCCGCCCAGAGGTCGCCCCGCTCGACGACGGCGACGTGACCCAGCCCCATCCACCGGGCCATGAGCTGCAGCTCGGTGGCGAGCTCGACCGCGACCGGCGAGCGGTCCACTCCCTCCTCGGCGTGCGCGGCCTGCACGCGGAGGACGCCGGCCTGCCGGTCGGCCTTGAGGTCCACGCGCGCGACCAGCCGGTCACCGAGCAGGAACGGCAGCACGTAGTACCCGTGCACCCGCTGGTGCGCCGGCGTGTAGATCTCCAGCCGGTAGCGGAAGCCGAAGATCCGCTCGACCCGCGACCGCTCCCACACCAGGGAGTCGAAGGGGCTGAGCAGCGCGCGGGCCCGGATCCAGCGGGGACGGCGCGCCGCGGGGTCGAGCCACGCGGGGCGCCCCCAGCCGGCCACCTCGACCGGCAGCAGCTCACCGGCGTCGGCCAGCTCGGCGATCGCCGTCCGGGCATCGGCCGGCGTCAGCCGGAAGTAGTCGCGCAGGTCGGTCTCCGTGGCCACGCCGAGCGCCCGGGCCGCGGTGCGGACGAGCTCCCGCACCGCGTCCGGACGCGCCGGGGTCGGCGCGTCCAACACGTGCGCCGGCAGCACCCGCTCCGGCAGGTCGTAGACGCGCTCGAACCCCGCCGTCCGGCGCGACGCGGTGAGGGCGCCGGTGAAGAAGAGGTACTCCAGCGCCGCCTTGCCCGCGTGCCAGTTCCACATGCTGCCGGGCCGGTTCGGCCGCTCCTCCTGCAGCTCCCCGGCCCGGAGGGGACCGTCGCGGCGCACCCGCTCGAGCAACGAGGCCACGTACTCCGGCCGCTCCCGGTGCACCCTGGTCATGCTGCCCCAGGCCTCCTGCTGAACGGCCGCCATGCGCCAGCGCAGGAAGGGGTGCAGCCGGACGGGCAGGAAGGACGCCTCGTGCGCCCAGTACTCGAACAGATCGTGCCGCCGGTCGGCCAGCGCGTCCAGCGCCTCGCGCGGGTAGGGCCCCAGCCGGCTGAAGGCGGGCAGGTAGTGCGAGCGCGACACGACGTTGACCGAGTCGATCTGGACGACGGCCAGCCGCTCGGTGAGCCGGCGCAGCTGCCGCGTGCCCACGGGGGTCGCCGGCCGGGGCTCGGCGAAGCCCTGGGCGGCCAGGGCGATGCGCCGGGCCAGCGCGGCGGGCAACCGTTCGACGGGCGTCACGACCGGAGATCCTGCCCGCCCGGTACGACACCCGCCGCCCCGGCCGTTCCCCCTACGCTGCCCGGGTGAGTTCGCTCCCCTTCCCCCGCTTCACGGGTTCGGCGGACGTGTCGGTGCGCCCGGCCCGACAGGAGGACACCGCCGCCATCGCCCGCGTCCAAGGGGTCACCTGGCGGACCGCCTACCGCGACGTCCTCCCCGCCGCGGTGCTCGACGGGTGGGACGAGGCCGCGGTCGCGGACTCCTGGCTGGCGGCTGTCACGGCTCCGCCGTCGCCCGGCCACCGGGTCCTCGTGGCCGTCGAGCGGGACCAGGTGGTGGGCTTCGCGGCGGTCGCGACCGGCCCCGACGCCGCCGAGATCAGCACGCTGCTGGTCGAGCCGCGCTGGGGTCGTCGGGGCCACGGCAGCCGGCTGCTCGCCGCGGTCACCGACCTCAGCTCCGCCGAGGGCACGACCCGGCTCGAGGTCTGGCTGGCGGAATCGGACCGGGCGTCCGCCGGGTTCTACGAGTCCGCGGGCTGGGCTCCCGACGGCTGGGCACGAACCCTGGACACGGGAGCCGCGCCCCTGCGGGAGCTGCGGTGGCACGTCGAGCTGGCCGAGGAGGACGCGGACCGATGACGTTCGACGGTTTCCCGGACGCGGGGCTGGTCTTCTACGAGGGGCTGGAGGCGGACAACAGCAAGGCCTACTGGACGGCGCACCGCGCCACCTACGAGGCCCACGTCCGCGCCCCCATGGCGGCGCTGGCCGAGGCGCTGGCACCGGAGTTCGGCACCGCGAAGCTCTTCCGGCCGTACCGCGACGTCCGCTTCAGCAACGACAAGACCCCGTACAAGACGCACCAGGGCGCGGTGGTCAACCCGGACGGGCGCGGCGCGGGCGCCTGGTACGTGCAGATCTCCGCGGACGGGCTCACGGTGGCGGGGGGCGCCTGGCGTCTGGAGTCCGACCAGGTGGCGAGGTACCGACGGGCGGTGGCCGATCCGGTGCAGGGCGAGCGCCTCCAGCAGGAGATCACCCGCCTGCGCGCGGCGGGTTGGGAGATCGAGGGCGAGCGCCTGGTGCGCGTGCCCGCCGGCTTCTCCGCCGACGACCCTCGCCTGGACCTGCTCAAGCACAAGACGCTGCACGGCGCGCGCCGCTGGACCCCGGAGGACTGGCTGCACACGCCGGAGGCCCTGGAACGCGTGCGGGACGCGTGGCGCGACCTCCGCTCGCTGAACGCCTGGCTCGCCGACAACGTCGGAGCCACGACCAAGGAGAACCGCCGGCGCTGAGCGGGTCCGGGGGACGACGAAGGGCCCCAGCCTGGTGGCTGGGGCCCTTCGTGAATGGTTGTCCGGCGGCGTCCTACTCTCCCACCCCGTCTCCAGGGCAGTACCATC
>NZ_SSXA01000040.1 GCF_021698975.1 Blastococcus sp. KM273128
GCCGGACAGACCGGCGGCTGCTTCACGCCCGCACCGGCTGACCAAGATCAGATCAGAGGCCGACCGAGCCGACCAAGATCGACGGTGGATCGAGGCTGAAGCGCCCCAGGTTCTGTGCCGCCTCCTTGTGAGTCACGGAGGATGGCGTCATGCCGAAGAAGATCGATCCGGCGCTGAGGGAGCGTGCGGTGCGGCTGGTGCGTGAGCACCGGGGCGAGTACTCCTCGACCACGGCCGCGGCGGTGGCGGTGGCCCGCCAGCTGGGGGTGGCCCGGGAGTCGGTGCGCCGCTGGGTGGCCCAGGCCGAGATCGACGACGGGGCCCGGCCGGGGACCACGTCGGAGGAGTCAGCGGAGATCAAGCGACTCAAGGCCGAGAACCGGCGGCTGCGCGAGGACAACGAGATCCTCAAGGCGGCGACGGTTTTCTTCGCCGGGGAGCTCGACCCCCGCAACCGCTGATTATGGCGTTCATCGCCGATCAAGTGGCTCAAGGCCGTGCGGTCGAGTCGATCTGCCGAGTCCTGCGTGAGCAGGGCTGTCAGGTCGCCGCGCGGACCTACCGAGAGTGGAGACGGCCATCCCGGCCGGTCGCCGACCGCATCGTCACCGACGCCCAGGTGCAGGACGCGGTGCGCGATGCCGCCTGGGCCACCAGTCCGGACGGCGTGCGCCGGCTGGCCCCCGAGGGGCTGTACGGGCGGCGGAAGATGACCGCCCACCTGCGCCGCACTGCCCTGCCGCAAGCCAGCGCCGGCGCGGTGGACCGGGCGATGCGCACCCTCGGGCTGGCCGGGGTGCGCCGGGGCAAGACGCTGCGCACGACGGTGCCGGGCAAGGACGGGACCCGGGCCGGTGACCTGCTGGATCGGAACTTCACCGCGCCGGCGCCCAACCGGGTCTGGGTGTCGGACTTCACCTATGTGCGTACCTGGGCCGGGTTCGCCTACGTTGCGTTCATCGCCGACGTCTTCGCGCAGAAGATCGTGGCCTGGCACGCGGCCACGACGAAGACGACCGACCTGGTGATGACGCCGCTGCGGATGGCGATCTGGCAGCGCTCCCGCGAGGACCGGGCCGTCGAGCCGGGCCAGTTGATCAGTCACAGCGACGCCGGCAGTCAGTACACCGCGCTGCGGTTCACCGAGCACCTGGCCCTGGAAGGCATCGCGCCCTCGATCGGCTCGGTCGGCGATGCCTACGACAACGCGCTGATGGAGAGCGTGATCGGCCTGTTCAAGACCGAGTGCGTCCGCACCACCGTCTTCCACGCCGGGCCCTACAAGGCCGTCTCCGACGTGGAGTACGCCACTGCCGGCTGGGTCGACTGGTGGAACAACCGACGTCTGCACGGCACCCTCGGAATGATCACCCCGAACGAGGCCGAGGAGGCCCACTACGCTGCCCTCATCCCGCAGGAGCAGCCCGTATGAGAGCGGCACGAAACCTGGGGCGCTTCAGACCGCGGCGGCCTGCGCGTCCGAGAGCTATCCCAGCGGCATTTCGCTGCCCTCGCTGCTGACCAGGTCCGTTCGCGTTGCCGGCGCCTCCGGCACCAAAGCCAGCCAGCACAGCAGATGGACGTCGTTCCCCGTCACCTCCGGCAGCGGCTCCGGCGGTGGGGGCGGTTCGAGGCCGAGGTCCCGCACGAGGTCGAGCACGACCCGGGCGCGTTCGGTCCCGTTCTCGACGGTGAGCGCCTGGCGAAACAGTCGCAGAATCCGCTCGGCATAGGGCGCCTCGAGTGCCTCAACAGCACGATCAATCTGCTCCAGGTCGACGCCGGTCGTGTGATCGCGCACGGTCTGCGCGGCCCGACGCATGACTGCCGGCACGACAGGCGCGAGGTTCGCCGGGTCTGCGAGGAAGTTCCAGCGGTCCACGACATGGCCGCGCGCGAGGTCCCAAGCTTCGAAGGCACCGCGGTAGGTCTGCTCGTCGAGGTCCCGCGGGGTGTCCCACTCCTCCGGAGGCCGCGCGCGGTCGAGGCAGGCGAGGGTGTCGTCGACAATCAGCGGTGCACCGTCGGCGGCGGCGGTCACGTAGCGGAACTGCGGCGTCGGATGGTCGCCCACTCTGATGCAGAAGACGTACCCGCCCTGCGCGCCGGCCGGTACTGGCACCGCCATCCCGGAGCCAGAGCCCCACGGCAGGTCGCGGATCCGGCCGGCGACCTCGGGGTTGTCGAGCGCGCGACGCAGCTCCTGGCGGTACTCCTCACCGGACAGTGCCGTGCGTCCGACGCCCCCGAACTCGAAGATCGTCGGGTCCTCGGCACGAAGCCGCTCGACCTCCTCACGCGTCTCGGCGAACGTCACGTCCGCCGTCCGGGAGCCGGGCAGAATCTCCCCGACGCCGATGGCCGCCGCAGCCTGCTTGATCTTGCGGTGCAGCCGCTCTTCCAGCCCGAGCAGGTCGTCGAGGCGCTGGTCCGGGAAGACGCAGCGCAGAAAGACCTCGGTGTGGAACGAGCCGATGCGATCGATCCGTCCGTGGCGCTGGACGAGTCGCTGCGGGTTCCAGGGCAAGTCGTAGTTGATGATGTGCCGTGCCTGTTGCAGGTTGACACCCTCGGCGAGGACGTCGGTGGTCACGACGATGTCGTACCGGTCATCGGGTTCGGGGGCGTCGGTCGTACGCGGCGCGAAGCCCCACAGGACGTCCCGCTTGTCGCCGTCGCTGCCAGTGAGCGCGCTGATGCGGTCGCGGTAGCAGGCGAGGCGGTCGTCACGGACGACCACGTCGCAGAGGTAGTCGACGATCCAGTCCACGGTGTCGGCGAAGTAGCTGAAGATCAGGACTTTGCGCTTGTCGCGGATCTCCTGCAGGGTTACGCCTTCGGCTGCGGCTTGCTCCGCGATCTCGGCCAGTTCCTCGACGACGGCGGCGAGGTTCGGGTCCTGGTCCCGGGTGACGGTGTCCGCCTCCGCGGCGAACTGCCGCAGCAGGTCTCGGTCGTGCGCGACGTGGGCGCGGAGCAGGTCGATGTCGTAGTCGGCGGCGTCCTCGAGCTCCTCCCAGTGGCCGTGCAGGTACTCCTCGACCTCGTCCGGATCGTCTGAGTCGGTGGCGGCCCAGTCCCGCAGCGCCGAGCCGGTCGCGATCTTGCCGGTGGCGAGCAGTGCCAGGAACCCGTCGTGGCTGTCGGCCATCTTGTCGCAGGTGCGGGCGAAGGCGTAGGGCGAGGACTCGAACCGCTTTAGCAGTCCAGACCGGAGCAAGCCGGTGAGCTGCACCTCACGGGCGTCGACGCCGCCTGGGCCGTACCGTGACGGTGCGTATCGGGCGAGTGTGAGCACCCCGGGCCGCCGGTCGGGATCAGGGTGTCCGACGTCGTCGGCGTCGAGCGCGGCGGCGAAACGGTCGAAGAACCCCGGCAGCACGGCGTCGAGGTCGTAGGACACCCGACGCACCCGGGGTGTGGGGAAGGTTATCGGGACGTCGCGGCCGGCGATGCGGACGGTGTCGGTCGGGTAGAACCGCTTCACGAACGGGCGCGTACGGCGGACTGCAACGGCGTCCAGCACATCGAACAGGTACTCCGGGGACAGGTCGTCAGGGTTGAGCGCCATCGCCCGGGCAAAGTGGTCGCGCATCGAGGGGATGCCCAGGTCAGTAAAGACGGCGTCGTTCCGGAGGAACAGCACCAGCAGGTAGTACAAGTCCCACAGGCTGTTGTTAACCGGCGTCGCGGTGAGCAGGACGAGGTCCTTGCGGTAAGCCCCGGCCAGCAGCCGGCGTAGCGCCTCGGCGCGCTGCGTGCCCGGGTTGCGAGCGTTGTGCGCCTCGTCGATGACGACGAGGGCGTAGTCGTCCGGGTCCTGGTCGAGAACGAAACCGCTTGCCGTTGGGATGAGCCGCCGATCGGCGATGAGGTCGTCAAACGACCGCAGCTCGATCGGTAGGTTGAAGTCGGACGCAAACTTGCGCCAGGGCCCGTCGCGGAGCGTCGCGGGGGCTACGACGAGCACGCGCTGACGGCGCTCGATCGCCGCCTCTTCGATCAGCTTGCCGGCGAGGAACGTCTTGCCGAGACCCACCTCGTCGGCAATGAGCACGCCGCGGCGTTCGGCGAGGATGCGCCGCGCGCGCCACAGGCCGTCCCGCTGGAACGTCGTGAGATGGATGGCGCCCCGGGTCATCACCTCTGCCTCGGCTTCGACCTCCGCGCCGTATCTTTCCCACAGCATCCGCAGGTAGATGAGCTGTGGCGGGTGAGCGTCGAACCGCCCCTCGTACAGCGCCGCGAGGTCATACGGGTCGGCGACGTCCCACAGCTCGTCAAACCACGCCCGGACGTCCGTGACGACGTTCGGCTGGTACTGCCCGAGGTTGAGCTCGATGTTCGTCGCGAGGCCGGCGTAGGTGAAGTTCGACGAGCCAGCGATGACGCCCTCGTCATGGTCAGTGATCGTGATGAAGGCCTTGCCGTGCAGAAACCGGTCGGTGAGCCGGCGTACTTCGACCGTCCCGGAGCGGAGCCAGTCGAGGAGCCGGCGGGCGCCCCGGTCGGCGTCGAAGGTGAACCCGAGCAGGTCGCGCGCATCGGCGAGAGCCCGGTCGTGACCTTCCAACGCCCGGCGCACTCGCATGGCCTGCGCGCGCGCCGGTGCGACGGGTTCGTCGAGGCGCCGCGTGCGTAAGTTCTGGTCGGGCTCCGCGCCGAGGAGCAGCCGCACTCGCCGCGGGTGATCCAGCTCGTCGGCGAGCAGCTGATAGCCGCCGACGTTGAAGTAGGCGGTGGCGATCGCCAGCTCGTAGGGGTTGATCAGCTGGGTACGCAGGTGCTCGAGGTGCGCGTTGATGCCGTCGGCGACGCGGGTCCCGTCCTGGTTGGTGAGGAAGGTGGGCTTGGGGTCCGTCATCGGTCAGGCCAGCTTCTCGTAGTGGGCGAGCACCCGGTCGCGGTGGGCGGAGTAGTCGGCGCCCTCGTGGAAGGTGCGATAGATGATCCGCAGGTCGTCCGTGCCCAGCCCGTACAGGTGGGCGACCGCGGCGTCGAGTTCGGCAAGCAGCTCGGGGCGTTCCTCAGGAGTGACACTGCCGACGGGCACGCCGACGGCTTCGGCCCAATCGGTGTACCAGTCGTCGACCGCGGCCAGCCGGCCGGCGACCTCCTCGACGCGCCGCCGGTGCCGGTCGTCGCGTTCGGGGTCCGGGATCGGCAAGCCGTTGAAGACGTGGAAGTTCACGTGAGTTTCGACGACGCGGCGTGCGTACCAGTCCAGCGGCATCGAACTCAGCACGCCGAGCAGGAACGCCTCGTCCCGCTCGTCGCCCTTCGGCCGCAGTACGTATGGCGCCTGGTTGGTGAGGACGAGCTCACCGCGTATTAGGCAGGTGATCAAGGTGCGCGAGTCAGTTGCTCGAGCGATGTCGCGGAAGGCGATCCGGGGGTACCAGCACGGCAGCGTGTCGCGATCCTTCGCCCAGTCCGCGGTGAACTCGGCGAACCCAGACCGGGCGCTGCGTTGCCCTCGCACCCGGCGGCGCTGCAGCTCCTCGGTCACCACCTCGGGGTCGGCCCAGGCGTAGTAGGTGCCGGTGTCGGGGGCCCATAGGTTAAAGGAGGCTCCCTTGAACACGGGCCACGCGTCGTCGTTCGCGTCGTTCTCGTCGAGGATGAGGAAGGGCTTGTCGTTCGTCGCGTGGAATTCGGTGGCCGGTCGAGCTCGCCAGTCCTGACGCGGCGCGTCGAGCCGCGGATGTGCCCGGAGCTTCTGGAACACCGTGACGGCCTCCGGCGACGGCAGGAGCGGAAACGCCGCGCCGTCGGACCAGCCGAGGAATTCATCGACGGGGAACGACGCCGGCGGGAGTTGCACGCCGTCGAGGAACCGCTGGAGGCTAGAGAAGGGCCCGCGCAGTGCCACTTCGCCAGCGTGCTGCGCGCCACGCCGAATCGTCACGAGGCCGATCGTGTAGCGGTGCTCGGCGTCGTCGAATACCCAGCCACCTGTGTTGAGCAGCATCGTCGTGTCAGCGAAGGCACCTTCGGACAGCACGGTTTGCCTCCAGGGTGTCGACCCCTTCGCGGCCAGCGCCGATCTCGGCAGCACGATGCCGATGGCGCCCCCGGTCCGCAGGGTCTGCCAGAACCGCCAGGCGAACGCCTTGTAGAGGTCGGGGTCCCCGGTACCCATGCCGGGGTAGGGACCGCGGACGAGCAGGGCGCGGGTCAGCTCGGCGTCGGCGAGGGCGGCGTCGTACTCGGCGACCAGGTCGGGCCGGGCGGCCCGCAGCCTCTTGATTTCGGTCTTCTGCTGGGCGGCAGTCAGGCCCTTGAGGCCCGGGAAGCGGACGGCCCAGAAGCCGAGCTCCTCAACGGTGGCCTCCTCCCACGGCGGATTGCCCAGGAGGCAGTCGAAGCCGGGACGGTCGCGAAGGAAGACCTCGGGGAAGGCGACCGGGAAGTGCAGCGCGTGCGCGCCGGCCGCGACTGCGGCGGCGTTGGTCACGGCGGCGGCGCGGGTGACGGTGTCCTCGTCGGCGTCGACCGGGACGGCGGCCTTGCCGAGCCGGTGAGCGACGAGCAGATCGAACAGGGCTGTAGCCGGCTTGACCTGGTCGATTGCCTCAAGGTGGACTTGCCGGGCCTCCTTGACGTCGGCCACGGTGGCGTCGGAGATGGTGCCGAGCCGCCTGAGCGCCTTCGACGCGCGCGCTAGGAACTCGACGATCCGGTCGTGGAACAGCGTCTGCGGTGCATCGGTGTCGCCGCCGGTGAGCTCGGCGAGCGCCTCATCGACGGTCGCGATGCCGGTGAGGCTGTCACCGACTGTGAGGTTGTGGTCGAGGAATGACAGCGGCAGACCGGGCACGAACGTGTGGATCCAGATCGCCAGGCGCGCGAGCTCGACCGCGATCGGGTTGCGGTCCACGCCGTAGATGCACCGCCGCCCAACCTGCCGGCGCAGCAGGGAGGTCGTTTCGATTTCGACGCCGTCCTTGAGCTCACCCAGCGCCTCGTAGGCCGCCGTCGCCAGCGTCTCCAGCTCGGCGGTCACCGCGGGGATCGGATTCAGCGCCAGAAACGCCGACAGTCTGGCTTCGATCCGGTCCACGGCGGCGACCAAGAAGTGCGCCGACCCCATCGCGATGTCGGCGCACCTGAAGTCGAAAAACGCGCTCGCGGCGGCGGCTTCATCGCCGGCGTCTAGGTGCTGCGTGATCCGGGCGAGGTGCTCGTCGAGCGCCGGTTCGAGCGCGTGGTCGAGCAGGTGCTCGACGGCGAACGGCTTCGTGAAGTAGCTCCCCGTCGCCTTGCGCGCCCCGGACTGGTTGTGCAGATACACGGCTCCAGCCGGGACCTCGACGTGCTCGTGCGCTCTCGCGGGGACGTAGTTGCCCTTCGCGTCCACTGCGAGGTCGGCCGGCGCGACCGACAAGGCTGATTCGAGGAGGCCCTCGTAGATCGTCCCGAACTCGCGCACCGACAGGCTGCGGAAGTCGACGGGACCGACGACGTCGGCGTCACCGGTGTCGACGAGCAGCGCAGTGAGGGCCGGCCCGAATTCCGAGTTGTCGAGCCGCAAACTGGCCAGCGCCGCGCCGGCGGCGTTGACCTCGGGCGCGGAGGAGAACAGCCCGCCGTTGTAGGCCGGCACGCCCCAGCCTCTGTTGCCGCGGTCGATGGCCTCCCAGATCTGCACCACGTCATCCCACAAATCGGTCTGCCGCGCGTCGTAGGCCAGCCTGCCGTCGTTGATGTCGTCCGACAGCAGGCGCGCGAGGCGCTTGAGGCTGTGGTCGCGGTAGCGGTTGTTGCTGTTGTAAGGCAACAGCCCCTTGTCCTCGCCGTAGGCGACGAACAGCAGCCGGAACAGGATGTTGAGAGTCTGGTCGTAAGCCTGAGCGAGCGTCTCCTCGTCCGGGTCCGGGTCGAGCCGCTGCGCGACGGCGCGGGCGAGCACCGGAACCGCCTCGCGGTAGACGCGGTCCCGTAGACGGGAAGCGAGGTCCGCGGCGAAGTCCGCGGATGCGGCCAGGATCTGCTCGAGCGTCCCGGCCGGGGCGAGGGCATCCGCGGAGAACAGCAATTGAAGGTAGCCGGCCCGGTCATCGGGCAGAAGCGCGAGGTTCACCTCGACGAAGGTCTCGGTCCGGCCCTTACGCCCGACGCCGGTGTCCGGCCGGGCGGCGTACAGCCGGATTTCCGACGCGCGCGTCATGACCACCCATGACAGGTGCTCGCGGTCGGCGACGGCCAGGGCGTGCGCGACCGGTGAGACGCCGTCGAACCGGGGCACCGGAACCTCGAACGTTTCCCCCTCGTCGAGGAAGACGGCGATGGCCCTACGGTCCCGGCCGGCGGTCAGTACGGACGTGTTCGCGCCCAGCTGGTCGACGGCGAAGCCGAGGGCCTTGATGAGGTCCCTCCCGCGGCGCTTGAGCGAGGCCCGACCGGTCGTCGTCGCGGCAGACCAGTCGCTGCGCTGGGGCACACCGCCGCGCATCTCCTGCGTCGCCAGCAAGCCGGAGTTGATGATGCCCGGGAGGTCCGACTCCACCTCGGGGAGCAGGCGCAGCAGGCATCGAGCCGCCGCGTGCCTCGACGGTTCGGCCAGCGCCGCCGCGGCGAGCCGCTCGACACGCGAAGGCTCCAGATCGTGCGTGACCGGCGGCTCGTCGCCGACCGGGCCGCACACTGCCACGAGGGTGCCGCCCCGGCCGGGGTAACCGACGGCGAGCAGGACCGGCGACGGGCGGTTGGCCTGCCGCGCCTTCCACGCCTTGCGCATGTCGGCGCTGGTCGGCCTGGACCCGGCGGACGCCACGGCCACTTCCAGCCCGTACTGCGTCGCTTGAACAAAGACCTGACCGGCCTCGATGCTCGCTGGAAGTCCATCGCCGGGCTTGGGACGCCAGGTGATCGGCTCGAGTTCCGTCAGAAACTCGTCGTACCAGGTCATTGTCCCTCAAATCGCGTTCGAGTGAATCCCGAGGCCGGTCGGCACTCGACCGCGGCCTGGACCATACCGACGTCATTCATTAACCCGCCGAACGTTGGCGGTCAGAGCACTAGGCAGAGCCGCACGGCGACGGCTGGTTGAGTTGGTCGAACCGGGGATCGTCCGGGCTCCGACGAGTATCGGGAGTTTCGGGACACCACTACGCGCGTGCGCGTGACTGGCGCCCGAAACACTCGAAACCGCAGTCGTCTAGCACCGGGTATGCCCAGGACAGCACTTTCGGTCCTGTGCCTAGGTCCGGCCAGCTGCCAGCCTCCCCCTCAACGCTCTGAGCCGCGCGGAAAGGTCGCGGCCTTGCGAACTGGTCGCGATGACCCTCTGCCACCGCTCACCCCCTACTTCGTAGAGGGGGGTGAGCGTGGGTGGTTGCGGTGCGTGGGTGGCGTAGGTGCTCACGTGGGTGGTCTGACCTGCACATTTGCGATGTGGCGTGGGTGGTTTGTGGGCGCGTGGGTGCCCGTTGCCCAGAGTGCGCGCGTGGGTGGAGCGTGGGCGCCTCATGCGAGCTCTGGGGGCTCCAGAACGGAGGCGTCGTGCCACGTGGTGGGAGTGCTGCCGTGAGGGCCGCCAGCCCGTCCGTCTTGGCGCCGGAGGTGCCCGCTCTTGACCAGCGCGTCGAGGCGACGGCGGGCCTTCTGCTCGTCGGACGGGCTGGGCTTGTCCGTGGAGAAGAGGGCTTGGGCCGCGGCCTTGGCGGTGAGGCCGGCTGGTGCGGCGCAGACCATGGCGAGGAGGTCGGTGCCGTGCCAGATGGAGCTGGTGCCGGCGGTGTGGTCGTGTATGACGCGCAGGGGTCCAACGTCGCCGGCGGGCTGCTTGAGGTGGCGGAGTTCGACGATGGAGTCTCCGGCTGAGCCGGCGAGGAGGACGACGGATCCGGCGCCGGCGGTGAGCCAGGCGGAGCCATAGACGTCGGCCAGGGTGTTAGGGGCGGTGCCATTGGCGCCGCGCTTGACCTGGTGGTGTAGTTCGAGGACTTCGATACCGGCGGCGATGACCAGTTGGCGGGCTCTGTTGTAGGCGGCGCCGACCTGGTCGTCGGTGAGGCCGAGCGCAGCGTCCTTGAGGGAATCGATGACGACGGTGTCGGCGTCGGCGGACTGGGCGAGCTCAACCAGGGTGTGGGTTGACTGGGCGAGGTCGGCTGGCGGCGGGCCGACCCAGACGGACAGTCGCTCGTCGAGCCGGTGCCGCTCCTCGGCGGTGAAGAGGCGGCGTAGGCCGCGGGCAATCTGCTGCGGTCGGTCCATGGCGAGGTACAGCACGCGCCGGCGACCCGCCCGGACTGACAGCCCGAGGACGTCACTGGCGAGGCCGAGGCGCCCGCGGACGAGCTGACCGGCGACTGTGGTCTTCCCGACGCCGGGGCCGCCGACGAGCATGAGGGCTTCACCGCGGGCCCACAGGACGTCGTCGCCCTCGCCCCAGACGGCAGGGACGGTGTCGGGGGCGTCGAGGATAAACCCGCCGCCGGGCCGGAGCCGGGTCTTCTGCTCTGGTGCCGTGCGAGCGAGTTCGGCACGCAGAGGCACTTCGGTGACCGGACGTGGTTCGGCCGGCCATGGGTCGCCTGGTGATTCGCTTATCCACGGGGGCTCGGCGGGTGCGGCGGTCATGCGACAAGCACGGGTCGTTCCTGGGTAATGGCGTGGCGCCGGGCGCGGACGGCGTCGACGGCGGCCTGTTCGGCGCGGGTGAGCCGAGCGAGCTCCTCGGCGCTGGCGTGGTCGGCGACCTGGGCGAGGCGCACCGCCATCTCGGTGGTGCGCCGGCGCCAGGCCTGTTCGAGGGTCTGGGCTACGTAGTAGCGCCAAGACGCGGGGACGGTGGCCCGGTGGTCGTACAGCCGCCAGAGGGTCCGGGTGAGGTTGCCGATGCGTCGGGCGCCGACGACGTGTTGGCGGCTGGTCGCGTGGGCGAGCACGGCCGCCGGGTCGGGTGTCACGCCGGCGTCGCTGAGCTCGACGATGCAGCGGCGGACCAGTCGCACGTTGGGCGACGCGATGTCGCTCTCCGGGAGTAGCGCGACGATCGTGGCGGCCTGGTCGACAGGCAGCCACAGGGCGCAGCCGATGGCGGCCTCTTCGGCGGTTAGCACCGGCGCGGCGAGGTGCGGGTCGCGCATCACTCGGCCAGCCCGCCGTGGTCCTCGATGAGGACGTTCCGGCGGTCCTTCTCGGCCTGCTCGAACAGCACCGGCAGGAACCGCACCGGGGCCATCCAACAGTGCGCGAGGTGGTCCCACTGGCGTCGGTCGACGCCGCAGCGGTTAAGCAGACTGGGCACGCGCTGGCCGTGGATGCGGACGGTGTTCCGCCGTGGCTCGAAGACGAGAGTGTCGCGGTCGCCGTCGAGGCTGTCGCGCGACAGAGGTGAAAGCATGAGTCTGGCTCCAGGTGATGACTGGGGTCCGGTGGTGTGGGCGACGGCCGGGTCTGGGCAGGACCCGGCGCCCCTGTCAGAGGCCGGAGACGGGCCGCAGCAGCTGGGACGGCGTCACCGTCGCGGGGGCGGCGTCAGCGGCCGGTGCGACGCCTAGCGCGGCCAGCAGACCGCTGGAGGGCACCCGGTAACGGGAGCCGAGACGAAGGACCGGGACGGGGAACTGGCCGGCCCGCGCGAGCTGATACGCAAGCGTCCGGCCGATGGACAGGGCTTTGGCCGCGGTCGGGATGTCCACGGTTGCCGGCAGAGCCAACAGCTCCGACCGCGTGAGCGCGGTCACCGAGACGCCTCGCGCAGTGCATCGAGGAGGTTCCGGTAGGCGATGGCCTTGTCCCGGCGGGGCTCGAAGGTGCCCTGCTCCCATCGCTGCACGGTCACGGCCGACACATCCAGCTCGGCGGCCATCTCGGCGAGGCTGACGCGTGCATCGCATCGGATCTGGCGGCGTGCCACTGGGGGTGGCAGCTGTGCCGCGCGGACCTGTTCCGCGAGAGTCATGACGGCTCCTTCTAGGTGGACACACTCAGACGATTCGCGCCGAGTGTGAGACCGCAACGGCGTCCCGCAGGCGAGCGCAAGAAGGGCAGGCGGCAGTGATGGACGGTCGTGGACGCGTGTACCGGCGCTGCTCGTGCCGCGACGAGACCGGCCGCCAGCTCGGCCAGGGCTGCCCCCGGCTGGCCACCGACGGAAAGCACGGCACCTGGTACTTCGCCGTCGACATGCCCACCGAGCTCGGGAAGCGCCGCACCATGCGCCGCGGCGGCTTCACGACGAAGTCCGCGGCCACCCGGGCCCTGGCCGACGTCGCGAACCGCACCGCCCAAGGTGTGCGCGTCGACGACCGCGAGACCGTGGCCGCTTTCCTCGAGCGATGGCTACAGGTGAAGGCCGGTGAATCGAAGGCCACGACGCTGCGGTCGTACCGGGCGCATGTGGAGAAGGTGATCGTCCCGGCGATCGGGCACCTGCCGATCGAGCGCCTGCGCGCCGAGCACGTCGAGCAGTTGCTCGTCGATGCCGCCGCCGGCCGCGGCCCGCAGACGGTCAGGCGCATCCACGCGACCCTCAGGTCGGCGCTGACCTACGGGGTGCGGACGCGGCGCCTGCCGTACAACGTGGCCAGTAACGTCACGCCCCCGAACGGCACCCGTCCCGAGGTGCAGCCGTGGTCGGCTGGCGAGCTCGCGACCTTCCTGCGGCACGTGGAGACCGACCGGCTGGGCCCGCTGTCCGAGGTGGTGGCCGCGTGCGGTCTGCGCCGCGGTGAGGCGCTCGGGCTGCGCTGGTGCGACCTGGACCTGACCAACCGGACGGCGCGGATCCGGCAGACCGTCGTCGACGTCGGCGGTCGGCTGCAGTTCGACACCCCCAAGACCCGCTCGTCGGAGGCCACCGTGTCCCTGACCGAGCGCGCCGTGCACGCCCTCGCGCAGGTCCGGCTCGGCCAGGAGATCGACCGCGCCTCGTGGCGCGACGGCTACGAGGACCACGACCTGGTCTTCGCCCGGGACAACGGGGCGCCGCTGCGGCCGGAGTACGTCACCCGACGCTTCGTGGCGCTGAGCAAGGCGGCAGGGCTGCGCCAGGTGCGGCTGCACGACCTCCGGCATGGTGCCGCGTCGCTGATGCTGGGCGCCGGCGTGCCCATGGCGATCGTGTTGAAGATGCTCCGGCACTCCTCGATCGGGATCACCGTCGACACCTACGGCCACCTGTCGGAGGAGACGGCGCGCACCGCGTCGGACGCCATCGGCGCGCTGCTGGACGCAGCGTTCGACCAGGCGGCCAAGACGAGCGCCGATCCGGTGGGCGACCACACTGCGACCACAGGTACCCATGGCGTATCCATGGCGGGGGTCGAGAAGCCAGCCGAAGGCACGAAAGGCAAGGTCGGGAGGGGTGGGCCCCGTGGGGATCGAACCCACAACCCGCGGATTAAAAGTCCGCTGCTCTGCCAGTTGAGCTAGAGGCCCGGGCGCGCGGCCGGCGGTCCGGCGGCACCCGGCCGAAGGCTACCGCCGGTCGGGCGGGCACCCCCGCCACCGGGACGGGGAGGGGCGAGAACGGGACCGGCGGGAGCCGGTGGATGACCGCCGGACCGGCCCGCGGAGCGCCCCCGGCAGGTGCGGACCTAACCTTGAACGGCTGCGCCCACGAGGCGCGGTGACGTACCTCATACGCCCGCGATCGCATGTAGCGGCCCAATCCGGCCGACGATCGATGAGGAGGCGCTGCGGCGCCTGACCGAGCACACAGCCAGAGAGGCAGACGTGACTTCCGAGCGCAGCGTTCCCGACAGCGCGAACCCCGACGTCGTACTCGTCGGCGGCGGCATCATGAGCGCCACGCTGGCGCAGCTGCTGCACCTGGTCGCCCCCGAGTGGAGCGTGGCCGTCTTCGAGTCGGGCAGCGCCGTGGCCGGCGAGAGCTCGGGCCCGTGGAACAACGCCGGCACCGGCCACGCCGCCCTCTGCGAGCTGAACTACACCCCGGCCGGGCCCGACGGGCAGGTCGACCCGAGCAAGGCCATCACCATCAACGAGCAGTTCCAGGTCTCGCGCCAGTTCTGGTCGCACCTGGTCCGCGCCGGCATGACGGGCTCGCCCAAGGACTTCATCTCGCCGGTCCCCCACCTGAGCTTCGTCAGCGGCGAGCAGGGGCGCAGCTACATGCGCAACCGGTACGCCGCGCTGAGCGCCCAGCCCCTGTTCGCGGAGATGGAGTACTCGGAGAGCCAGGCCGAGCTGGCCGACTGGCTGCCGCTGATGATGGAGGGCCGCGACGCCGAGCAGGTCGTCGCCGCCACCCGTTCGGCCGCGGGCACCGACGTCAACTTCGGCGCCCTCACCCGCCTGATGCTCGACGACGCCGCCACCCGCGGCGTGAACGTGCACGTCAACCAGCGGGTGGACGCCCTCGAGCGGGAGAGCGACGGCCGCTGGAAGGTCACCGTCCGCGACACCCGCTCCGGCGACCGCGTCACGATGCGCACCCGGTTCGTGTTCGTCGGCGCCGGCGGCGGGGCGCTGCCGCTGCTGCAGCAGGCCGGCATCCCCGAGATCCGCGGCTTCGGCGGCTTCCCCGTCAGCGGCATGTTCCTGCGCAGCCGGTCGCCCGAGCTGGTCAGCCGCCACCAGGCCAAGGTCTACGGCCAGGCCGCCGTCGGCGCCCCGCCGATGTCCGTGCCGCACCTGGACCTGCGGCTCATCGACGGCGAGTACTCGCTGCTGTTCGGCCCCTACGCCGGCTTCTCGCCCAAGTTCCTCAAGGCCGGCTCGATGTTCGACCTGCCCAGGAGCGTCAAGCCGAACAACCTGGGCTCCATGCTCGGCGTCGCCCGCACCGAGATGGCGCTCACCAAGTACCTGGTCGGCGAACTGCTGCAGAGCCGCTCGGCCCGCCACCGCACCCTGCAGGCCTTCGTGCCCACCGCCGAGCAGGACGACTGGGACATGGTCACCGCCGGCCAGCGGGTGCAGGTCATCAAGCAGGACCCAAAGACCGGCAAGGGCGTCCTGCAGTTCGGCACCGAGCTCATCGTCGGTGGCGACGGCAGCATCGCCGGCCTGCTCGGCGCCTCACCCGGTGCCTCGACCGCCGTCTCGGCGATGCTGACGCTGATCGAGCGCTGCTTCCCGCAGCGCCTCGACGCCTGGCGGCCGCGCCTGCGGGAGGCGATCCCCTCCTACGGCCGCCCGCTGAACGACGAGCCCGCCCTGCTGGCCGAGGTGCGCGCCGAGACCATGCAGACGCTCGAGCTCAACGGCTGACCGACCGCACGACCCCGCGCCCGGGGAACCGCTCCCGCCGAGGACCGGTTCCCCGGGCGTCGTCGTCAGAGCACGTCGAGCACCAGGAGCAGCACGAGGGTCAGCAGCGCCGACAGGAGCAGCGAGCCGAGGCAGCCGAGCCGGCTGGAGAAGAGGAAGAACACCGCTCCCCGGTGCCCACGGACCCGGGTGGCCCACACCTCGTGTGCAGGGCGTCACCCCCGTACGCGTCCGACCACCCGTTCAGGGGATCGCGGCCGGGCCGGGCGGCTACGTACCGTCATCACCGTTCCGGTCGGGAGCGCGATACCGTGCCCCGTCCGCCGCATCGTCCGCTCCCGCGCCCCGGCGCCGGGCGGGTACGACCCCGGCCCGGCTGACCCGTTCCCCCCGGGGCGGCCGGGCCGGCTTCTTCCCGGCCCTCAGCCCCGCCGGCACACCTGCTGCACCAGGTCGGTGAGCGCCGCCCGCAGGCCGTCGTCGACCGGCAGGTCGACCACCACCTCCGGCCGGTCGCCGATCCGGACCCCCACGGGGAACAGGTGCGGCTGCTTCACCTCCGCCAGCACGTGCGCGTCGCAGGTGACGAGCGTGAAGGCCACGCCGCCGGCCGCCGCCGCATCACCCGCAACCAGCTCCAGCGGTATCTCCGCCGCCACGTCGAACAGCACGTTGCCCCCGATCCGGCCGACGACGACCTCCTCCTCGGCGCCGAGCCGGGTCAGGGACAGGCGGCCCGCCAGCCGCTCGGGGCCCGCCTCCAGCCGGTCCACCCGGAGCGCGACCGCCTCGGCCACCGCGCGCGCATCGCACTCCTCCTGGTGCACGCGGGCGAGGGTGTCCCCCTCCAGCGGCACACGCACCTCCTCGACCACCCCGTCCGGGCGGAGCAGCGTCACCCGCGCGGCGGGCGCGCCCCCGCCCGCGGGGCAGACCGCCTCGCCGTAGGGCGTGGGCAGGTCGGTGACCCGCCCGGCCACGAACTCCGCGTCGGCCTCCGTCGGCGGGAGCGGCGCGAAGCCGGGGGCGTCCAGCGCCACCCCGGTCACCGTGTACGGCTCGCCCCCCGTGTGGGTGATCCGCACCTGGACGCGGCCGCCGACGGCCTCGTCGGTGCGCAGGCGGACCGCCTCGGCGGCGATGCCCGGCACCCGCGGCGCGACGGTGGCGGGGCTGCTCACCGCCTCGGCGCGCGGTGCGGCCTGCTCGGCGCCGCACGCAACCAGGAGCAGCGCCCCCGCCAGCGCCGCGGCCCACCGCACCATGCCGCCGCAGCGTAGGGCGGCGACCGCGTCAGCGGTGGCGGCTCGGCACCCGGGCCTTCACCCGGCCGGCGTCCATGCGCACCTCGAGCTTCTCCTGCGGGTTGGCCGCCGGCCCGCGACGCGGCTCACCGTTGTCGAGGTCGAACGCGGAGCCGTGCCAGGGGCACACCAGGCACTCGCTGCCGCGCACCGTCTCCACGGTGCCCTCGTCCAGCGGGCCCGACAGGTGCGAGCAGGCGCCGACGAAGACGTCGACCCGGGCACCGCGGCGGACGACGGCCAGCGGGACGGACATGCTGCCGCCCTTGCCGGCGCGCATCGTCGGCCGGCCGTCGGGCAGGTCGTCGAGCGGGCCGAGGTCGATCCAGTCGGTGGTCAGCGCGCGGACGGCGGTCGCCGCGTGCGACGCCCCGGAGGACTGCGCGTAGGACATGTGCCCGCCGATCGCCGCCGAGCTGCCCGCCAGGCCCAGCCCCGCGTAGGCCAGGGCGCGACCCAGCGTCCCCCGGCCGCGGGCGCGAGCCACGAGCGAGCCCCCGTAGAGCCCCAGCGCCGCGGTGTTCATCACGGCGTGCAGCGCACCGAGGCGGCGGACCCCCGCACCCTGCTCCGACCAGTCCGCGGCGCCCGACAGGGCGGCCGGCACCGAGGCGGCGACACCGGTGCCGATCAGCACGGTGGCTGCGGGCCGCAGCGGGGGCACCGCGTCCAGCAGGGCGGCGGAGACCCAGCTGCCCACCGGGACCTGCACCAGCACCGGGTGCAGCGGGTGCCCCAGCCAGGTGCCGTGCAGGACGTCCTTGACCGCGCTCGGCAAGCCCTGGACGGCGCGCCGGGCCGGCTCCATGGCCTTGTCGAACGCCGTCACGTCGCCGATGCGGTCCAGGAAGCCCATGAGACTCATGGGCGGCCCCTACCCGCGCGTCCCCGCCCCGACGCACGGGAGTTCGACGACTCCGCCGGGGAACGCACAGGTGACCGTGAGCAAGGACACGGGTGGTTGCCAGCTCCGCCAGGCATGTATTGGCGTGACAGGGGTTCACCCGGGGTGAATTCTTGATCGACCGCCCCGCCCACCACGTGAAGGACACCCGTGACCTGCGCTTCCCCGCCCCGCCGCGGCCGGGCCGCCGACACCGTCGGCGACCTGCCGGGCGGGACGGCGCCCGAGGAGCCGGCGGGCGCCGAGCGGGTGGCGGCCTTCCTGCGCGGGGACGCGATCCCGGCCCAGTTCCTGCGGTTCGTGCTGGTCGGCGGGGCGAGCACCGTCGTCTACGCGCTGCTCTTCGTCGCCGGGCACGGCTGGGGCTACCTCACGGCACACCTCGTGGCGACGGCGGCGTCGACCGTGCTGGCCAACGAGCTGCACCGCCGGCTGACCTTCCACGCCGACGAGCGGGTGCACTGGTTCACCGCCCAGTGGGAGGCCGGCGGCGTCACCGTCCTGGGCCTGCTGGCCACGAGCACCGCCCTCGGCCTGCTCGACGCCCTCACCGGTGACGACCAGCCCGTCCTGCAGATCGCGACGGTCGTCGGCGTGACCGCCTTCATCGGCCTCCTGCGCTTCATCGCGCTGCGCTGGATCTTCCGCCCGGCGCCGGCGCGGGCCTGACACGGGCGTCCGCACCCGATCCGCGGCCCGGGCATCGCCTAGCCTCTGTGCGGTGAGCGAGCCCACCGCGTCGACCTCCCCGTGGCCGGGCCGGGCCCGCGTGGCCGCGCGCTGGTCGGCCCGCGTCGCGCTCGCCCTGACCGGGGCGCTCGTCGCCGTCCTCCTCTTCGCCAAGGTCTCGGCGCCGATCGGCCCCTTCGACGCGACGCTCGCCTTCCACCCCGCGCCCGGCGGGGCCGTGGTCGCCGTCCCGCCGCTGGGCTCCCTCGCGGTCGACGCCTACGACGGCCCGCTGCGGCTGGACATCTCCCTGCAGTCGGTCGACCAGGCCCGTGCGCAGGCGCTGGCCAACGACCCGGTGCGGCTGGCCGGCGTCGTGGACCGGGTGACGGAGGACCTGCGGTCGGCCGTGGTCCGGCTCGTCTGGGTGACGGTGCTCGTGGCGCTCGCCGGCGCGGCCCTCACCTCCTGGCTGGTGCTGCGCCGGCGCCGTGAGCCGCTCATCGCCGTCGGCATCACCGCCGCGCTGCTCGCCGGCACCGGTGGCCTGGGCGCGGTGACGTGGCGCCCGGAGGCGCTCTCCCAGCCCACGTACACCGGCCTGCTGGTCAACGCCAACAGCCTCATCGGCAGCGCGCAGGACCTCGTCGCCCGGTTCGACGCCTACCGGGCGTCGCTGGAAGACCTGGTGGCCAACGTGGGCACCCTCTACGCCACGCTCTCCGCCCTCCCCACCCCGAGCGGCACCGGCGACTCGGTCGTCCTGCTGCACGTCTCCGACATCCACCTCAACCCGGCGGGCTTCGACCTGGTCCGGCAGGTCGCGGAGAAGTTCGACGTCGACGGCATCCTCGACACCGGCGACATCACCGACTGGGGCTCCGAGCCCGAGAACCGGCTCATCACCGCCGTCGGCGACCTCGACGTGCCCTACGTGTACATCCGCGGCAACCACGACTCGGCCACCACGGCGGGCATCCTGGCCGCCCAGCCCAACGTCACGGTCCTCGACGACTCGGCGGTGACGGTCGCCGGCATCCGCGTCGTCGGCACCCCCGACCCGCGGTTCACCCCCGACAAGAGCACCGGCGACGACGACGCGGGCGTCGACGTCCTGGAGCGCTCCGGCGAGGAGCTGGCCGACTACACCCGCACGCTCGCCGAGGAGCCGGCGATCGCGCTCGTCCACGACCCGAAGCAAGCACGGCCGCTGGACGGGCTCGTCCCCCTGGTGCTGGCCGGGCACACGCACAACCGCGTGGTGGAGGAGCTGGAGGACGGGACCCTGCTCATGGTGCAGGGCTCGACCGGCGGGGCCGGCCTGCGGGCGCTCGAGGGCGAGTACCCCGAACCGCTCACCTGCACGGTGCTCTACCTGGACCCGGAGACCGGCGCGCTGCAGGCCTACGACGACATCACCCTGGGCGGGCTGGGCGCGACCGAGGTCACCGTGGAGCGCACCCTGGTCGGCGCGGACCCCGCCGCGACCGGCGCGGAGGCCCCGGCCGACGCCGGCACCGCGGGCTCGCCCGTCCCGGTCGAGGGCGGCGCCGCCGGTCCGCCCGTCCCGGGCGCCGAGCCGCTCGTCCCGGCTTCCCCGGCGGACTGAGCTCCGGGTCCTAGGCTCGGCGCATGACGTCGCCGCCCCGCGCCGCCCGCCTCGCCGCCGGAGTTCTCGCCGGCGGGCTCTCCCTCGCCGCCCTCACCGGCTGCAGCTTCTCGTCGCAGAACGTCTCCTGCAGCGGCGGCACCTGCACGGTGACCCTCACCGGCACGGGTGCGGAGGCGGAGATCCTCGGCACCACGCTGTCGTTCGACAGCGTCCAGGACGGCCGCGCATCGCTGAGCGTAGGCGGGGCCACCGTCTCCTGCGCGCAGGGGGAGAGCGTGGCCGCCGGTCCGCTGGAGCTCGCCTGCTCCAGCGTCACCGACGACTCGGTGGAGCTGCGCGCCACCGTCGGCTGAGCGGCCCGTCGGGCGCCGCCCGGCTCAGGACGGGTGCGCGACCTCCACGACGACCCGCGTCGGGGCCTCGAGCAGGTACACCCGGAAGGGCGCCTCGGCGTTCGTCCCGACGAACGACGTCGTCACGCCCTCGAACGTCGCCTCGAAGGCCACCTCGGTCACCGTGCCCGTGCCCGCGCCGGTCACCGGCCCCGGCGCGGCGAACTCCTCGACGCCGGTGTCGTACGGGTAGCCGGCGCCGGTCACCTGCACCTGCAGGACGGCGTCCCCGGCCAGCTCGACCTCCTGGCCGCGGCCCGGCTCCGTCGCCTGGTCGACGTACCGGACGTCCCAGCCGGGCGTCCCGGTGCCGCCGACCTCGAGGACCACCCGGTCGAAGCCGTCGTGCGCCCCGACCCGGACGTCGCGGACGGTGACGCGCGCGTCGGCGGAGGGCTCGGCGGTCTCGGGTCCGGCGTCGAGGTCGGCCGGGGCCGGCGCCTCGGAGGTGCCGGTGCCCGGCTCGCCGCCGGGGTCCGGCGACGACGCGCTCCCCGAGGTGCTGCTGGTGGTGGCGCCGGCCGACGACGACTCCCCCACCTCACCGCTCCCGGCGCACCCGGAGAGGGCTAGGAAGGAGGCGACGACGGCGGGGAGGAGCAGCTGGGGACGAGCGCGCACACGACACAGCCTCGCATCCGCGGACCCCCGCGCGGAGGAGGCGCGAGGGGCATGTATTGTTCTCGCTGCCCCCGGCGAACACGAGCCCCCATCGTCTAGCGGTCCAGGACGCCGCCCTTTCAAGGCGGTAGCACGGGTTCGAACCCCGTTGGGGGCACGCATCACCAGCACCACCAGCAAGGCCCTGTAGCGCAGTTGGTTAGCGCGCCGCCCTGTCACGGCGGAGGTCGCGGGTTCGAGTCCCGTCAGGGTCGCTCTCCGGTGAGATCACCGGGAGGGGCAGGTAGCTCAGTCGGTACGAGCGCTCGCCTGAAAAGCGAGAGGTCGGCGGTTCGACCCCGCCCCTGCCCACACTTCTCCAGCACACGGGCCCGGCAGCTGCCGGGCCCGTCGTCGTTCAGGCCCAGCTGCGGTCGGCCAGGACCTGCGCGTAGACCTCGCCGTGCACCTCGCGGACGGCGGTCCGCTGCTCCTCGCGCCAGCCGCGGTCGGCCGGCCGGGGCATCGGCCGGGTCAGCGCCGCGCCGATCGCGGCGGCCAGCGACACGGGGTCCAGCCCCGCGCGCTCGTCGTTGGTGTAGGGCACCACGTCCGACCACTGGTCGGCGAACCACCCGCAGCTTGGTGCCACCACGCGGGTGCCGACGTCGCGGCAGATCTCCACGTCGGGCGAGTGGGTGCCGCACCGCTCGGGGAGGACCGCCACGTGCAGCTGCTGGAGCTGGCCGGCCCACTCGCCGGCGCCGTAGCGGACGACCTCCAGCTCGCCGGCGTCGGCGAGGGCGACGATGCCGGGGTCAAGCGCCGGAGCGGCGGCCGCGTCGACCAGCACCCGCAGCCGCCCGCCGCCGGACAGCGCACCGGACAGCGCCGCGCGCACCATCCCCACGGGGTCGGGCACCGCGCCGGACGCCGGGCCGACCCGCACGCCCACCAGCCCGCGCTCGGCCCCCAGCTCGGGGTCGGGGACGGCGAGGGAGGGGTGGGCCACCACGATCGCCGTCCGCCCGTAGCGCTCGGCGATCTCGTCCGCGGCGCCCACGGTCAGGGTGAGCACGACCTCCGCGGTGGCCAGCACCGCGGCGAGCAGGGCGTCGTGATCCGCGGGGCCCGCGTCCCGCAGCTGGTGGACGGTGACGACCAGCGGGATGCCCAGCCGCTGCAGCTCCTCGGCCCACGCCTCGGGCTCGGCCGGCCCCGGGTGCCCGGCCCCGGCGTGCAGGTGCACGACGTCGACCTCGGTGGCGCGGGCGGCCAGGTGCGCCCGTTCCAGCCACGCGCTCGCCCCGCCCGGATCGCCGACCCGCACCACCCCTGCGGGCAGCACGGCATCGACGTAGGGGCCGCCGTGCGGGACGGACACCACCCGGACACCCGCCCCCGGCGTCGGGGGCAGCCCCGGGGAAGGGGGATCTGCGTGGGTCACGCGGCGGCTGGTCTCCTCGTGCGGTCGAGCCACGACAGCAGCGCGGTGCCGCTCGACGTCGTCAGCCCCCGCCGACGTCCGTGCGGCAGGGCCGGTCCTCTCTACCCTCCCGACGTCGCGGGCAACCCGTGATCAACTCCATCGGGTGAGTCCGCACGACCGGCGCGTCACGGGGCGACGCGGCGGGCGGTCGCGTACGACGGCTCCCGGAAGCGGGCGAGGGGGCCGGTGGCCGCCAGCCCCGGTGGCGGGTTGCGGACGGCGTCGAAGCGCTCTCCCGTGTCCGGCCGGCCCCGCGCCCCGGTGGCCCGCAGCGTGGCGAAGGGCCGCCATGCCTGCGAACCGGGCGCGACCACGAGCGTGAAGGCGACCGCGCCGCCCGCCGCCCCGAGCGGCTCGGGGTCAGACGGCAGCGAGGGGACGTCGGGGAACGCGGCCAGACGCACCGGCCCGGCGGCCGACCGGTAGGCCATGATCGAGCCGTAGGTGGCGGCGGCGTCCGACCGCAGCACCGGCACGCGCCGGGTCAGCGGGCCGCGGCCGCTCGTCGAGAGCAGGAGGTCGACCGGCGCGCCGCCGTCCCCCGACACCCGGACGGCCAACCCCAGGACGTCGGGCAGCGGGGCCGGGAGCCCGGCGCCGCGGGAGAGCCGGACCACGGCCGCGCTGGTGCCGCTGCCGTCCAGCCACGGGACCCCCAGCGGCGGCTCGGCGCCGTGCCGCTCCAGGACTGCGTCCAGCACCGCGCCGCGCGCGTGGATCGGCCGGCCGTGCCGCCACCGCGCCACGAGGCCCATCGGCCCCGCCACCAGCCGCCCGGCGACGGCGAACGGATCCGGCACCGGCGCTCCTCCCCTCGGTCGAGGCGGCTGCCCTACCCGTCCGCGGGTGCCGGCCATGCAGACGGCTGCGGGACACGACGGCGGGCTGGCGCGGCGGGCCACGGCGAGAGGTGCCGAGCCCGACGGTGCAGTGCGGGCGAACCGCGGGTGAACTCTGCGGAACTCGTGACGCATCTTCGGAGACTTCTGCCCGATGACAGCGCGGGATCGACCGCCTACGTTGAGCACATGCTCTCGACGCTCCTGGTCATCGGCGGTGTGCTGGTCGGTCTGATCCTGCTGCTGGCCGTGATCGTGAGCCTGAGCGCCCGCCCCGCGACCACGAGCCGCGGCGCGCAGCGCGGCCCGGTCACGCCGGACTGGGCCGCCGACGCCGGCCGTCCGCACCCCGACGCCTGGTCGGCCCCGGCCCTCTCCACCAGCGAGATGCCTGCCATCCGCTGACGCCACGAGCCCGGGTCCCGGCGGCTGCGTCCACGCGCCGCCGGGACCCGCGTGCGTCCGCGCCCGGCGGTGGGTGCAACCGGTCAGCCCGCCGGCGCCGTGCCGCGCTCGTGCGCATGGCTATGGTTACCCCGCGCTGACAACCGCGGTGATGCGCCTCGCGGTGGTGCGGGCATCGCACCCACGACGCCGCGGACGCTGCCGAAACTCAACCGGTCATGAGATCGGCCGCGCGCTCGCCGACCAGCACCGCGGTGGCCGCCGGGCCGCGGCTGGGCACCCGCGGCAGCACCGAGGTGTCGGCCACCCGCAGCCCCTGGACGCCCCGCACCCGGAGTTCCTGGTCCACCACGGCACCCGGATCGCTCTCCGGGCCCATGCGGGCGGTCCCGGACAGGTGCACCGCGGTGGTCAGGCGGGCGGCGATCCAGGCGTCGAGCGCTGCGTCGTTCCCCGCCGGGAGCTCGCCGGGCTCGCCCAGCCCGGCGAGCGCGCGGGTGCGCAGGAGCTCCGCCGCGAGGCGCACCCCCTCCCGCATGCGCCGCCGGTCGGCCCCGTCCACCAGGTGGCCGTACTCCACGACCGGCGCCCCGGCCGGGTCGTCGCCGGCGAGCACCAGCCGCCCCCGGCCCACCGTCCGCTGCAGCGCGACCCCGACCTCGACCACCGCGTCCCCGGGTGCGGCGCGGCCGGTCATCACCTGGGCGAACGGCGCGAGCCAGGGCAGCACCTCGAGGTCGCCCGGCACCTCCGCCCCGGTCGAGGTCGCGTGCAGGGCGCCGGCCAGGGGCGCGCCGCCGGTCGCCGCGCCGGTACCGGCGCGGGCGCGGAACGGCAGGTAGACCAGCGGGTGGTCGGAGCACTCCGCGCCCACGCCGGGCGCGGCCACCAGCACGTCGAGGCCGGCGGCGCGCAGCCGGTCGGGCGGACCGATGCCGGAGAGCAGCAGCAGGTGCGCCGAGCCCACCGCGCCGGCGGAGAGCACCACCTCGTCGGCGCGCACGTCGCCGGCCGTCGTCGCCACCCCGACCGCGCGACCACGCTCGACGAGCACCCGCAGCACCCGGGTGCCGCCGCGGACGGTGAGCAGAGGGTTCCCGCGCCGCGGCGCCAGGTAGGCCGTGGCGGTGCTGATGCGCACGCCGTCGACGACGTTGCGCGGCAGCGGGCCGTAGCCGGGGTCCGCGCCGGCGTTCTTGTCCGGCTCGGCGGGGAGCCCCAGCTCCTCGGCGGCGGCCGCGAAGGCCCGCGCGAGGGGCGGCCCGCCGGAGGAACGGGTGACCGGCACCGGGCCGTCGGCGCCGTGCCCGGGGCGGTCGCCGTACTCCCTGTCGCTCTCCAGCCGGCACAGCGCCGGGAGCAGCCGCTCCCACGCCCAGAGGTCGTTGCCGGCGGCGGCCCACCCGGCGGCGTCGGCGGGCGTCGGGCGCACGAAGTAGCCGGCGTTGACGGCGCTGGAGCCGCCGCTCACCCGGCCCCGGGGCACCCGCACCTCGCGCCCGCCGGGGAGCAGCCCGGGCAGGTCCCAGTTGGCCGGGTGGCCGCTCACCGCGGCGCGCAGGGTGGCGGCGTCGCGGAGCTCGGCGGGCGCGGCCGCCGGGTCGGGGTGGTGCGCGCCGGCCTCCAGCAGCAGCACCCGCCGCCCGGCGTCGGCCAGCCGGGCGGCCAGCGGGCAGCCCGCCGTGCCCGCGCCGACCACGACGACGTCCCAGTGCTCAGCCACCGGGGAGGCCGAGCACCCCGGCAGGTCGAGCCGGCGCACCTTGCCGGTGGAGGTGCGGGGCAGCTCGGCCAGCGGGTGCAGCGACTTCGGGCGCTTGGCCGGGGCCAGCCGCTCCCGGGCCCAGCCGGCCAGCTCACCGGCCGCGGCCGGGCCGACGTAGGCGGCGACCACCCGCTGCCCCCAGTCCGGGTCGGGCACGCCGAACACCGCGCTCTCGACCACCCCCGGGTGCGCGTCGAGGACGGCCTCCACCTCGGCCGGGTAGACGTTCACGCCGCCGGAGATGACCAGGTCCTCCCGCCGGCCGTCCAGCCAGACCGTGCCGTCGGCGTCCACCCGGCCCAGGTCGCCGACGGTCACCCGGTCCCCCCGCCACGCCGCCGCCGTCTTGTCCGGGGCCCGCCAGTACTCGAAGCGCGCCCAGCGCGGCACGGCGCACCACAGCTGCCCGCGCTCGTCGGTCTCCAGCCGCCGCCCGGGCCGGGCCCGGCCGACGCTGCCGGGGTGGGCCAGCCAGTCGTCGGGCGAGCAGACGGTGAACTGCGCCTCGGTGGAGCCGTAGAACTCCCACACGCTGCCGGCGGGCAGCGCCGCCAGGACGGCGCGCTTCAGCGGCTCCGGGCAGGGCGCCCCGGCGTGCACCAGCCGGCGGAACGAAGACCAGTCGACGTCGTCGCGCGCGAGCAGCCGCTGCAGGTGGGTGGGCACGCAGAACGCCGTCGTCGGCCGCAGCTCGGAGAGCACCCGCGCCGCCCGGGCGGCGTCGAAGGGCCCGGGCAGGAGCACCTCGCCCCCGGCGAGCAGCGTGTGGACGGCGAACCGCAGCGGCGCGCTGTGGTGCAGCGGGGAGAGGACGACGTGCCGGTCGCGCGGGCCGAACTCCCACAGGTCGATCTCCTCGCCGGCCAGGGAGCGCGCGTCGTCCCCGGTCAGGACGCCGGACCACACGCCCTTGCGGCGGCCCGTCGTGCCGGAGGTGTAGTGCATCGGCCGGGCCAGCGGCACCGGGGCGAGCGGCGCCTCGGCCTCGCCCAGCAGCCGCGCAGGCTCGGCGCCGACGTCCAGCGCCGGATCGGCGTCCTGCGCCAGCGCCGCCCGCTCCGCTGCCGGCAGCGCCGGGTCGAGCACCACGGGCACGATTCCGGTGCGCAGGGCCCCCAGGACGACGGCGAGCAGCTCGGGCGAGGCCGCCGCCGAGACCAGCAGGCGGTCCCCCTCCCGCACCCCGGCCGCGGCCAGCCCGGCGGCGGCGCGGCGCTGGTCCCGCTCGCTGCCGGCCGCCGTGACGACGGGGACGCCGGTCACGCCGGCCGCACCCCGTCGTCGCCGGTGAGCTGCACCCGGCCGTCGGCGGCGAGCTTGTCCAGCGTGGCGCGGGTCGACTGGGCGGCGGCCGGCCACACCTCGCGCGGCACGTCGACGTAGACCGTGGCCACCAGCTCGTCGACGCTCGCGGCGCCGGCGGACAGGGCGTCGAGCAGCTGCTGCTCGCGGTGCGCCCGGTGCGCCAGGTAGTACTCGAGCACCGCGCCCGGGTCGGTGGTCAGCTCCGGGCCGTGGCCGCAGTAGAGGGCGCTCGGGCCCAGGTCGTGCACCCGCCGCAGCGACTCGAGGTAGGCGACGACGTCGCCCTCGGGGTGGGTGACCACCGACGTGCCGCGCCCCAGCACGTGGTCGCCGACCAGCACCGCGCCCGACTCCAGGCGGAACGCCAGGTGGTCGGCGGTGTGCCCGGGGGTGCCGACGACGTCGATCGCCGTCCCTGCCAGCGCGAGCCGCTCCCCCGGCGCCAGCACCCGGCCCGCAGGACCCGCGACGTCCCCGGAGGCGGCGGCGACGGGTGCGCCGAGCCGCGCCCCCCAGGGCAGCGCCGCCTCGGCGTGGTCGCCGTGGTGGTGGGTCACCAGGACCGCGACGCAGCGCGCCGACCGGGCGGCCAGCACCGCCTCCACGGCCGCGAGGTGGGCGGGGTCGTCGGGCCCGGGGTCGACCAGCACCGCCTGCCCGCTCCCCGGTGCGCCCACCACGTAGGTGTTCGTGCCGTCCAGGGTCATCGGCGAGGGGTTGGGCGCCAGGACCCGGGTGACCAGGGGCTCCAGCTCGGCGGTGCGCGGCAGGGTGCCGGGCGCGGGGAGCCCCCACGAAGCACGGGGATCGGTCGGGACGTCCACGTCGGGCACGCTAGCCGCGAGGCCCCCGGGACGCGCGACCGGCCGCTACCCTCCGGCTGTGCGCCGTTCCCTCATCCGGTCCGCGCTGCTCCCCGCCGCGACCGCCCTCGCCCTGCTCGCCGGCTGCGGCGGCTCGGACGACGACGGCACCACCGCGGCCGAGGACACCACCGCGGCCGCGGAGACCACCGCCACCGACGAGACCACCGCTCCCGGGGAGGCGACCGCGTCGGAGAGCCCGGCCGCCGCCGGGAGCCGGTTCTGCACGGAGGCAGCCGGCATCCAGGAGCGGCTCTCCGGCAGCGCCCTGACCGGGGACCCCGCCGACCTGCCCCAGCTCTTCCGGGACGCGGCGCAGGAGATCCGCGCGATCGAGCCCCCCGAGGAGCTCGCCGCGAACTGGGCGGCGCTGGCCGACGGCGCCGAGCAGATCGCCGGCACCCTGCAGGACATCGACGTCACCGCCCCGGACGCCCTGGCCACCCTGCAGGAGCGGCTCGCCCCGCTGGAGCAGGAGCTGGGCCAGGCCTCCGACGACGTCGAGCGGTACCTGGTCGAGGAGTGCGGCCTGGCGCTGCCCACCGAGGAGGGCGCGCCGGCCACCTGAGGCCGCGCTCAGCCGCCGCAGCCGCCGACGAACACCCCGCGCGCGTTGAGCCACGGCACCGGGTCCACGTGCCCGCCGTACATCCGCCCGCTGGGGTGGACCTCGAAGTGCAGGTGCGGGCCGGTGGACTGACCGCGGTTGCCCACCTCGGCGATCTTCTCCCCCGCGGACACCCGCTGCCCGGCGGCGACGAAGTACCGGTGGACGTGGCCGTACACGGTGACCGCGCCGTCGTCGCCCTCGATGTAGACGGCGTAGCCGAAGCCGGTGGCGGTGCCGGCGCGCCGGACCACCCCGCTGGTGACCGCGTAGACGTCGGTGCCGATCGGGGCCGCGATGTCCACGCCCCCGTGCAGGGCGCCCCAGCGCCAGCCGTAGCAGCTCGACACCCGGCCCGAGGTCGGCTTGATGTAGCCGCCCCCGCTGACCGCGCCGCCACCACCGCCGCCACCGCCGCCCGCGTTGGCGCGGTTGCGGGCGGCCTCCGCCTCCGCCTCGGCCTGGCGGGCGGCGCGCTCGGCAGCCTCGCGGGCCGCCGCCTCCTCGGCTGCCTTCTGCGCGACCCACTGGTCGTGGGCGTTCCGGGCGCCCTGCAGCTCGAGGAGGTGGATCTGGGCCGCCTGCAGCTGCTGCTCGTACTGCGCCTTCTGCCTCTCGATCTCGGCGTAGGCGGCCTGCTGGGTGGCGAGCTGGGCGTCGGCCTGGGCCTTGGCCGCCTCGGCGGTCTCCTCCGCGGTCGCGCGCTCGTCGCGGGTCGCCCGGGCACTGGACTCGGCGTTGGCCTGGCGGACCCGGGCCACCTCGAACTGGCCCAGGACGTCGAGCTGGGTGGCCGCGACGTAGTCGAGCATCGCGGCGCGCTGGATCAGCTCGCCGGGCCCCTCGGCGTCGAGGAGGGCCGCGGAGCTGGTCAGGCTCCCACCGTTCATGTAGCTGTCCCGGGAGAACTCGGCGATCCGCAGCGCCGCCGCCGCGACCGCCTCGTCGGCCACGCGCAGCTCCTCCGCCGCCCGGTCCGCGGCCTCCTGGGCCAGCTGCAGCTCCTCGACCGCCGCCTCGTAGGCGGTGCCGGCGGCCTCGGCCAGGACCCCGACGCGCTCGAGGTCCGCCTCGGCGGTGGCGACCAGGGCCCGGATGCGGCCCACCTCCGCGGCGGCGGCGTCCTGCTGGCTGCGTGCGGCGCCGAGCTGGTCGTCGGTGGGGTTGGGCGGGGGCGGCGGGACGGCGACCGCCGGTGCCGCGGTGAGCACGAGCGCAGCCCCCGCGACCACCCCGACCAGGGCGGTGCGCAACCTGCGGGGTGAGCGGCCCTCGACCGGACGGCGACCGGCCCGTGGCGTCACCGGTCCGTGCGGACGGCGCTGGGACATGAGCTCGCTCCCTGGGGAAGAGGGTGTGCGGTCTGGCCAGCGAACGGTCCCACTGTCACCGGGAGTCACAAAGGCAACACGCGGAGCCTGTGCCGGGCCGCGGCGAGAACGGTGCGTGACCGTCTCATCGCGGTCGGTATGTCGACAGCAGCGTTCCGGAGGTCAGCCGCCGGGCCGCTCCAGCTCGTGCGCGAGCGCCTCCAGCTCGGCCCCGCCGGCCATCAGCCGGGTCAGCTCCTCCCGGCTGATGTCGGGTTTGGCGAACTCGCCCAGGCTGCGCCCCCGGTTGAGCACCAGGAAGCGGTCGCCGACCGGGTGGGCGTGGTGCGGGTTGTGCGTGATGAGCACGACGCCGACCCCGCGGTCGCGGGCCTGCGCCACGTAGCGGAGGACGACGCCGGCCTGCTTGACGCCCAGCGCCGAGGTCGGCTCGTCGAGGATGAGCACCCGCGCGCCGAAGTGCACCGCCCGCGCGATGGCCACCGACTGCCGCTCGCCGCCGGAGAGGGTGCCCACCGGCTGGTCGGGGTCGCGGATGTCGATCCCCATCGCCGCGAGCTCCCGACGGGTGGTCTCCTTGGCGCGGGCGGCGTCGAAGCGACGGAAGGGTCCCCAGCCGCGGGTGGGCTCGGCGCCGAGGAAGAAGTTCCGCCAGATCGACATCAGCGGGATCATCGCCAGGTCCTGGTAGACCGTCGCGATGCCGGCGTCGAGCGCGTCGCGGGGCGAGCCGAAGGCCACGGGCGCCCCGTCGAGCAGCACCGTGCCGCGGTCGGCCGGGTGCACGCCCGCCAGCACCTTGATCAGCGTGGACTTCCCGGCGCCGTTGTCACCCAGGACGCAGGTGACCTCCCCGGCGCGCACGGTCGCGTCGATGCCGTCGAGCGCGATCACCGAGCCGTGGTCCTTGCCGACGCCGCGCAGCTCGAGCAGCGGCGCGGAGGGTGCGGGCGTCACCGGCGGGCCGCCTCGGCGTAGCGGCGGACCAGCCGGTTGGCGAGGACCGCGAGCAGCAGCATCGCCCCGAGGAAGAAGTAGAACCAGTCGGCGTCCCAGCGCAGGTAGGGGATGCCCAGCAGGGTCATGCCGAAGATCAGCGCCCCCAGGGCGGCCCCGACCGCCGAGCCGAACCCGCCGGTGAGCAGGCACCCGCCGATCACCGCGGCGACGATGTATATGAGCTCCTGGCCGATGCCGGTGTTCGCCTGCACCGAGGTCAGGCGCACCGCCAGCGTCGTCCCGACGAACCACGCCGCGGCCGCCGTCGTCATGAACAGCGCGATCGTGGTGCGCCGGGCGGGCACGCCGACGTTGCGCGCGGCGACCTCGTCCCCGCCGGTGGCGAACACCCAGTTGCCGAAGCGGGTGCGCAGCAGCACCCAGCTGGCCAGCGCGGTGAACAGCAGCCACCACAGGACCGCCACCCGCACCTCGGCGCCGAGGACCTGCACCCGCGAGGCGAAGACCCACTCGGCGGCGGCGTAGCCCGGCGCGTCGTCGATCCCGCCGACGGTGACCGTGCCGGTGAACAGCTTGGTCAGGCCGAGGTTCAGCCCCTGGAGCATCAGGAAGGTGCCCAGCGTGATGATGAAGCTCGGCAGCCGGGTGCGGGTGACCAGCCACCCGTTGGCGAAGCCGATCGCCAGGGCGAGCACCAGCGCGGCCCCGATGGCCACCCAGACGTTCTGGCCCAGCTCGGTGGCCACGATGCCCACGGTGAGCGCCGTCGTCCCCGTCATCACGCCGGCGGAGAGGTCGAAGTGCCCGCCGATCATCAGCAGCGCGACCGCCACCGCCATGATGCCGAGCGTCGACGCCGGGTCCAGCCAGTTCGCGATGCCCCGCGGCGAGCGGAAGACCTCGGACTGGACGGCGAAGAAGGTGAAGACCGCCACCGCGCCCACCAGCGCGCCGAGCTCGGGCTTGACCAGCAGCCGGCGCAGCGGGCCGGGGGCGCTCAGCCGCTCGTCGACCCGCTCCCCGGCCGGGGCGGGCTCCGTCCGGGTGCTCAGCGGGTGCCCTCCGCGGCCAGGTCGGCGATCTCGTCGACGTTCTCGGCGTCGACGAAGCCGGGGCCGGTCAGCACCGGCTGCCCGCCGCCGACGGTGTTCAGGTTCTCCGCGTAGAGCTTGACCATCACCACCGGCAGGTAGCCCTGCTCGTACTGCTGCTGGTCGACGGCGAAGGCGATGTCGCCGTCCTGGATCCCGCTGATGACGTCCGCGTCGAGGTCGAAGGTGGCCACCCGGGCGTCCGAGCCGGCGTCCGCGGCGGCCTCGACCGCCACCGGGGCGAGCGCGGAGTTCAGGGTGAGCACGGCGTCGATGGCCGGGTCGCTCTGCAGCTGGGAGGCGATCGTCGACTGCGCGCCGGGGAGGTCGTTGATGTCCACCTGGACGCGGGAGAAGGCCTCCGGTGCGCCGCCCGCCTCCGTGAAGCCCTGCTCGGCGCCCGAGCAGCGCTGGTCCAGGCCGATGTTGCCGGCCTCGTGGACGACGCACAGCACGCTGGTCGCGCCCTCCTCGGCCAGCCGCCGGCCCGCCCCCTGGCCCGCGACCACCTCGTCCTGGCCGACGTGCCCGATCGCGCCGAACTCCGCCGAGCGGTCGCCACCGGAGTTGACGGTGACGACCGGGATGCCGGCGCCCGTCGCCGCCTCGATCGAGTCCTGCAGGGCGTCGGGGTTGGCCATCGAGACGACGATGCCGTCCACTCCCTGGTTGACCGCGGCGTCGATGAGCTGCGCCTGGCGCTGGGGATCGCCGTCGCTCTGGTAGTCGACGTCGATGCCGAGGTCCTCGCCGGCCGCCTCGGCGCCGTTCTGCACGACGTCCCAGAAGGCGTCGCCGGCCGAGCCGTGCGTGACCACCGCGACGGCGAGGTCGCCGCCCCCGCCGCCCGAGGCTTCACCCCCGCCGCCACCGCCGCCGTCCGTGGTGCACGCGGAGAGGAGCAGGGGCGCGGCCGCGGCGAGTGCCAGCAGTCGCTTCGGTGCGGCCATCGGGGGTTCCTCCTGTGCTCGCGGGCGCGGGCCCGCGCATCCGTCCGCCCAGGATCATGCCCCGCCGGTCCGACGGCGCCGTCGCGGAGGCTCCCGGCGGGGCGCTCCGCGCCGTCCGGGCGGCCTAGTCTTCCGTCGTGGACGTGCTGGCATCCGGTCATGAGCAGGTCGTCTTCTGCAGCGATCCCGGGTCGGGGTTGAGGGCGGTCATCGCCATCCACTCCACCGCGCTCGGGCCCGCGCTCGGGGGGACGCGCTTCTACCCCTACGCCGACGAGGACGCGGCGGTCGCCGACGTGCTGCGGCTCTCGGCCGCCATGACCTACAAGAACAGCCTGGCCGGGCTGGACCTCGGCGGCGGCAAGGCCGTGATCATCGGCGACCCCCGCACCGACAAGACCGAGGCGCTGCTGCGGGCCTACGGGCGGTTCGTGGAGTCGCTGGGCGGGCGCTACCTCACCGCCTGCGACGTGGGCACCTACAACGCCGACCTGGACCTCGTGGCCCGCGAGACGCGGTACGCGCACGGCCGGTCGGAGGCCTACGGCGGGTGCGGCGACTCCTCCGTCCTCACCGCCTACGGGGTCTTCCAGGGCATGCGCGCGGCCGCGCAGCACTGCTGGGGCGGCCCGTCGCTGGCCGGCCGCACCGTCGCCGTCGCCGGGGTGGGCAAGGTCGGGTCGTGGCTCGTGGACCACCTGGTGCAGGACGGCGCCGACGTGGTGGTCTCCGACGTCGACCCCGGCGCGGTCGAGCGGGTGCGGGCCCGGCACCCGCAGGTGCGTGCCGTCGCGGACACCGCCGCCCTGGTGCGCACCCCGCACGACGTCTACGCGCCCTGCGCCCTCGGCGGGGCGCTGGACGAGGAGACCGTGGCGGCGCTGACCGGCCGCATCGTCTGCGGTGGCGCGAACAACCAGCTCGCCGACCCGGGGGCGGCCGAGCGGCTGCGCGCCCGCGGCATCCTCTACGCGCCGGACTTCCTGGTGAACGCCGGCGGCGTGATCCAGGTGGAGGACGAGCGGCACGGCTTCTCCTTCGACCGCGCCCGGGCGAAGGCCTCGGGGATCTTCGACGTCGCCCTGCGGGTGTTCGCGCTGGCCGACGCCGAGGGCGTCTCCCCTGCCGTCGCGGCCGACCGGCTGGCCCAGGAGCGGATCGACTCGGTCGGCCGGCTGGCCACGATCCGGCTCCCGCGCTGAGCGAGGCGGGGCTCACGCACCTCCGGAGGGGGAGGGCGTGTGCCCCTCGCCGATCCGTGTCGTAATGTTGTCCGAGACATAGTCACTCAGTCGGGGTCGCCACGCGGGCCGCATCAGCCGCTTGGCTGGGCCTCCGCACTCCGTAATGAGGGGGTCGAGCCGATGGGGCGCGGCCGAGCGAAGGCCAAGCAGACACGCGTGGCCCGTGAGCTCAAGTACAGCTCACCGAACACCGACCTCTCCGCGCTGCAGCGGGAGCTGGCGGGTTCTCCGTCGACGTACACCGCGCCGAGCGCGGCGAAGGACGACGAGGACGAGGACGACGAGTACGCCGACCGCTGGGCGGACGACGACTCGGACGACGACTGGGCGGCCAGCCGCTGACCGGCGGCAGGACCACCTGATCCGTCGCACCCACGACACCGCGGCCCTCCGGGGCAGCGGTGTCGTGGCGTTGCGCACCGGACGCCGGGGCGGCTAGCGGTAGGCGCCGACGAGCTCCGCCGCGGGCGCGTCTCCACCCTGCTCGCGCACCGTGCCGACGACCCACGCGGGAACGCCGCGCCCGGTGAGCCGGGCGACGGCGGCGTCGGCCTGCTCCGGGGCCACCGCGGCCACCATGCCCACGCCGCAGTTGAACGCCCGCTCGCTCTCGGCCCGCGGCACTCCGTGCTCCTCCAGGAGCCGGACGGCGGCCGGCAGCGTCCAGGTGTCCCGGTCGAGGACCGCCTGCAGGCCCGGGGGGACGACCCTCGCGGTGTTGCCGGCCAGCCCGCCGCCGGTGATGTGGGCGAAGGCGTGCACCGCCTCGACCCCGAGCTCCTCGACCAGCGCCAGGCAGTCGCGGGCGTAGATGCGGGTGGGCTCGAGCAGCTCGTCGCCCAGCGGGCGGTCCAGGCCGGCCGGCGTGGCGGTGAGGTCCAGGCCGGCGGCGGAGACGACGCGCCGCACCAGCGAGTAGCCGTTGGAGTGGAAGCCGCTGGAGGCCATCGCGATCACCGCGTCGCCGGCCCGCACCCGCTCCGGGCCCAGGACGGCGTCGGCCTCGACGACCCCGACCGCGGTGGCGGCGAGGTCGTACTCGTCGGCGTCCATCAGGTCGCCGTGCTCGGCGGTCTCCCCGCCCACCAGGGCCGCGCCGGCCAGCGTGCAGCCGGTCGCGATGCCGGTGACGATCGCCGCGATCCGCTCCGGCACGACCTTCCCGCAGGCGACGTAGTCCTGCAGGAACAGCGGCTCGGCGCCGCAGGCCACCAGGTCGTCGACGACCATCGCGACCAGGTCGATGCCCACCGTGTCGTGCCGGTCCAGCTGCCGGGCCAGGGCGATCTTCGTCCCGACGCCGTCGGTGGAGGAGGCCAGCAGCGGCTTCCGGTACTTCTGCACGTCGAGCGCGAACAGCCCGGCGAACCCGCCGAGCCCGCCGACGACCTCGGGCCGGTTGGTCCGCTCGACGGCGGCCTTCATCAGCGTGACCGCCCGCTCCCCGGCGTCGATGTCGACGCCGGAGGCCGCGTAGGTGAACTCGCTCATGGCCGGCTGAGCGCGTCCTCGGCGCCACCGGGGACGGCGGCGCTGCCGGCCTGCTGGCCCGTCCAGCCGCTCACCGCGCGGCTGCCGATGCCCTCGAGCACGTGCTTGCCCAGCACGTCGGGCGTCCCGAGGTCGATGGGGTACTCGCCGGTGAAGCACGCCGTGCAGAGCCGGTTGACCGGCTGCTCGGTGGCGGCGATGAGCCCCTGCTCGGAGACGTAGCCGAGCGAGTCGGCGTTGATGGAGGCGCGCACGCCCTCGATGTCGAGGCCGTTGGCGATGAGCTCGGCCCGGCTGGCGAAGTCGATGCCGTAGAAGCAGGGCCACTTCACCGGCGGGCTCGAGATCCGGACGTGCACCTCGACCGCGCCGGCTTCGCGCAGCATGCGGATGAGCGCCCGCTGGGTGTTGCCGCGGACGATCGAGTCGTCGACGACGACCAGCCGCTTGCCGCGGATGACGTCGCGCAGCGGGTTGAGCTTGAGCCGGATGCCCAGCTGCCGGATGGTCTGGCTGGGCTGGATGAAGGTGCGCCCCACGTAGGAGTTCTTGACCAGGCCCAGGCCGTAGGGGATGCCGCTGGCCTCCGCGTAGCCGACGGCGGCCGGCGTCCCCGACTCGGGGACCGGGATGACCAGGTCGGCGTCGGCCGGGTGCTCCTTGGCCAGCCGCCGGCCGATCTCCACGCGGGCGGCGTGCACGCCGCGGCCGGAGATCGTGGTGTCGGGGCGGGCCAGGTAGACGTACTCGAAGACGCAGCCCTTGGGCTCGGCGGCGGCGAAGTGCTGGCTGCGCAGGCCGTTCTCGTCGATGGCGATCAGCTCGCCGGGCTCCACCTCGCGGACCACCGAGGCGCCGACGATGTCCAGGGCGGCGGTCTCGCTGGCCACCACCCAGCCCCGCTCCAGCCGGCCCAGCACCAGCGGGCGGACGCCCTGCGGGTCGCGCGCGGCGTAGAGCGTGCCCTCGTCCATGAAGGTGATGGAGAAGGCGCCGCGCAGCTGCGGCAGCACCTCCATCGCGGCCCCCTCGACCGAGAGGTCCTGGTAGGAGGCGATCAGCGCCGTCACCAGGTCGGAGTCGGTGGTCGCGGCGAAGGCCCCCGGCACACCGGCGTCGGCGGCCTTGCTGGCGAGCTCCGCGGTGTTGACCAGGTTCCCGTTGTGGCAGAGGGCCAGCCCGGTGCCGGAGTCCGTGGTGCGGAAGGTGGGCTGGGCGTTCTCCCACGTGGACGAGCCGGTCGTGGAGTAGCGGGTGTGCCCGACGGCGAGGTGGCCGCGCAGGCTGCCCAGCGTCGCCTCGTCGAAGACCTGGCTGACCAGCCCGAGGTCCTTGTAGACGACGACCGAGGCGCCGTCGGAGACCGCGATGCCGGCCGCCTCCTGCCCGCGGTGCTGGAGCGCGTACAGGCCGAAATAGGTCAGCTTCGCGACCTCCTCACCCGGCGCCCAGACCCCGAAGACGCCACAGGCGTCCTGAGGACCGGGGGACTGGGGATCGAGGTCGTGCGTCAGCCGTCCATCACCACGGGGCACGACGTCGAGCGTACCGGCGTCGGCCGCCCCACCTCCGGGGCGCTGCTGCCGACTCCCCCCGTGCGTCGCGCCGTCCGCGCTGGTCACCGCCCGCACGCACGACGGATCAGATCATTCGGCGGGAACCCCACCGGCCCCACCCGCGTTGACCGGCAACCCCCTCGC
>NZ_SSXA01000005.1 GCF_021698975.1 Blastococcus sp. KM273128
CGCTGGACAAGCCACCGGCCGCAGCCGGGGCAGCGAAGAAAGGAGCGAACCCCGCCGGGCAGCTCTCATGCTGGCATTGACGCGAAGAAAGCCGACGCGCTCTTGAGGATCGCGTTCGCCCGGCGCAACTCGCGGTTCTCCCGCTCCAGCTCGGCCAGCCGCGCCCGCTCATCGCTGGTCAGGCCCGGCGCCGTGCCGGCGTCGATGCGAGCCTGCTGCACCCAGTTCCGCAGCGAGTCCGGCACGATCCCCAGCTGCTCGCCGACCCGCTTGCATGCGGCGTTGACGCTGAGCTTCTCCGGTCCCTGTACCAGCTCGAGCGCGAAGCGGATTGCCCGCTCACGCAGCTCGTCGGGGTACTTCCTCGGTGCGGCCATGACTTCCATCCTTCGGGGGTTGGAAGCCTCCATCAATCCCGGGGCGGTTCAGAGTTCGTCGCGCAGATCGAGGCCGCCCTCGATGAGTGACATCGGGGTCGCCGACCGACCGGTCATCGCCGAGGCACGCCCCGCGGCCGGCCGCGGGCTGGCGGTGTGGCTGCTGGCCGGCGGCCTGATCGGCTTCGTCGCAGCGCTGGTGCTGGCCGTGGAGAAGTACGCCCTCCTCGCCGACCCCGACTACGTGCCGACCTGCAGCCTCAACCCGGTGCTCAGCTGCGGCTCGATCATGGCCAGCCCGCAGGCGGAGGCCTTCGGCTTCCCCAACCCGCTGCTCGGTGTCGCCGGCTTCCCCGTCGTGGCCGCCGCCGGCGCCGCGCTGTTCGCCGGCGGACGGCTGGCGGAGTGGTTCTGGGCGGCCCTACAGGCCGGGGTCGCCGCCGCGGTCGTCTTCGTGCATTGGCTGATCTTCGCCAGCCTGTACCGCATTGAGGCGCTGTGCCCGTATTGCATGGTGGTCTGGGCGGTCACCATCCCACTGTTCACCGCCGTCACCCTGCGGAACCTCACCGCCTGGGCGCCACGGCTGCCGGCGGGCGTCGGCGCCGTCGTCACGGCGATTCGCGCCCGGCACAGCGTCCTGCTCACCGTCTGGTTTCTGCTCATCGCCGCTGCCATCACCCAGCGGTTCTGGCTGTACTGGAGCACCCTCGTTGCCTGATACCCGACCTGCCGAGGCCTGCTGGCGGCCGCGTGCACTGCCGCCTTCCTCCTGCTGTCGGGGTGCTGGCCACCACCGGCCTTGGCTCCTCCGTGGTCTGAGAACGAGGAATCACTCCCGTGACTGCCGGCAGCAGAACCGAGTGGAACTCAGGGACCGCACCGGAGCCCGGTAGGGATTTCCCACCGGGTGCCTGGCGGACGAGCTGTCCATACCTCGCCCTATCTTGCGATGCAGGGCCTCCCGCGGGCGGCGGCACGAGACCAGAGAGGTTCGTCATGGACAACGCCGATGACCTGCTGACCACGGCTGAGGTTGCCCAGATCATGCGCTCCCCCGTCTCCACGCTGAGATACTGGCGGCACATCGGCACCGGGCCGCACAGCTTCCGTGTGGGACGACGCGTGGTCTACCGGCGCGCCGACGTGACCGAGTGGCTGCATGAGCAGGCGGAAGCAGGACGCGCCGAACGAGCGGGGTGAGCGGCGGGAGCGAGCGCCGCCCCGCCGTCGTGCCAGGACTTCACGGCGACGCAGCTCAGCGATCCAGCACCTTCGCCGCCTCGGCGCTGACGACCTGCCGGCCGAAGTAGACGTCGAGCGTCATCGACGGGTTGGCATGGCCCAACTGGTCGGCCACCTGGCGCGGGCTGAGCCCGGCCTCGTCGAGGCGCGTGGCGACGGTCTTGCGGAAGGTGTGCGAGGTGACCCACGACCAAGGCCCCTCCTCGCAGCGGATGCGTCGCCCACCTGCCCCCGCCTTGAAGGAGCCGTCCTCGTCGATCTGATAGCCCGTTCCACCGCAGGTCTCGCACTCGAACGAATCGAGCAACTGGCGGAGGTCTCCTGAGACGTTCGACGGATCCCGCAGGATGCCGGTCAGCGGCGGCGGGAAGACCACCTGAGCGTCCGTCTGCCGGCGAGCACTTTCCCGCCGGTCCTCCAACATGCGGACGGCGAAGTCAGGGAGCGCGACGATCCGCCAACCGGCGGTGGTCTTCGGCCGGGGTTGGATCGTCAGTCCGGCGCCTGGAAGGCGGACGACGGTGGCGTTGACCTCCCACGTCCCAGCGTCGAGGTCGAGAATTGGCTTGCCGTCGCCGTTGGTCCCGTACCGCAGACCCAGCGCTTCGCCGATCCGGCAGCCGGTGGCAAGCATCCAGTCGACGAGGTCGGGAAGGTCGAGCTCGGTCCCGCGGTCGCTGGTCCGGAACAGCTCGACGAGTCGACCGGTCTCTGCTGCAGTCAGTGCGCGCGGCGCTCGCTTGCCGGTACTGATCTTGGCAGTGGAGTCGCGGACCGGATTGACCGCGATGGCGCCGTCCTGGATCGCCAGCGCGAACATTCCGGAGAGGCATGCCCGCGCTGTCTTGGCCGCCCCCGGTCCGCTGCTCTTGGCGATGGCGGCCAGCGCCCGGCTGACCACGCCGGAGGTCACCTCCCGGATGCAGAGCTGGCCGAAGGCCGGCTTGACCTGCTTGTTGACCACAGACCTGTAGGTGCGCTGCGTTCCGGTCGACCAGCCGTGGTCGGCCTCGATCCACGCCTCGGCCAACGTGGCCATTCGCGTCCCGGCGGTGATCGCGCCGACGCCACCGGGCGCCTGGCGGCCGGTGAGCTCGGCCTTCAGCGCCCGCTCGGCGGCGGCGCGCGACGGCCCCACCTTGGACACGAGCCGGACCCGGCCGTCGAAATCGCGGAACTTCGCACGGGCCTTGACCTGGCCGCTGGGCTGCGCGATGAACAGGACCTTGCCGTACGTGCCCAGCGGGAGCGGTGGCCGGCCCACGGCGTCCTCCTCATCCGTTTTGGATGCCTAAAGGATGCCCGACCGGTTCGGTTGATGCCACAAGAATGGCCCCGACCAGCGAACTTGCTGGTCGGGGCCTCGGTAGTGCTCCCCCGATTGGACTCGAACCAATAACCCTGCGATTAACAGTCGCATGCTCTGCCAATTGAGCTACGGGGGATCAGCGGGCGCGACCCGCTGGCGCCGACGAGACTACCCCACGCCCCGAGGGCTCCCGAGGGCGGCTCGCGGACGGCAGCGCGATGCCCGCCACAGGTAGCGTGTCCGCTGTTCACCGCCCGAACACCTGGAGGTCACCCGTGGCCAAGCTGTCGTTCCTCGCCGGATTCGGCGCCGGCTACGTGCTGGGATCGCGGGCCGGCCGCGAGCGCTACGAGCAGATCCGCCGCGCCTGGGAGCACGCCAAGGACGACCCTCGCCTGCAGAGCCTCGCGGGCATCGCGCAGGCCAAGGCGGACGACGCCGTCTCGACGCTCAAGTCCCAGCTGGGCAGCGAGCCGCAGCGCTGAGCCGCCCGCCGGTTCAGTCCGGCTGCTCGGCGGCGAGCGCCTCGGTGAGCTTGCGCCGCGCGATGTCGCGGGCCACCGGGTCGTCGCGGTCGGCGTCGTCGTCGAACACGACGGTCCACTCCCGGGCCGCCTGACCCGGGACCCGCCGGGCCACCAGCAGCAGCCCGCCCCGGTCGGGCAGCGGGCTCCGGCGGCTGGTCACGATCGTCTGGTCGACCCGCCGGCGCACCGTCGCCGGGAGGTCGCCGGCGTCGGTGAGCACGTGCCGCACGGCGGGGAGCCGGGCCTGCACGCCCGGCTCCACCTCGGTCAGCGGCGTCACGGTGAACGAGCCCCCGCCGTCGGTGGTCGACGCCCAGCGGGCGTGCCCGACCTCGTGCCACGGGAGCACGGGGGCGTCGGCGCCCGGGCCGACCGTCCGCAGGCCCCGGGAGGTGGCCACCAGCCACCCGGCGCCGCGGGCGAGGACGCCCCAGGCGAGCACCCGCTCGTCCGGGTCGGTCACCGCGGCCCGCACCTCCTCCGGCGGCCGCGCGAACCGGCGCCGGAGGTTCTCCACCAGGTTCACGCGGCCCCGCCCATCGCGCGCTTGCGCAGCGAGATGGCCAGCTGCTCGAGGTCCATGAGCGTCTTGAACGCCTTCATGTACTCGTCGCCGGACTCCACCGGGTTCATCCGCTGCAACCGGCCCTTGAGCGCCTGGATCTCCCGGACGGTCGCCATCTCCTGGAGCCGGGCGAGGATGGCGTTCACGTAGGCGGGGTCGCACTCGCCGGTGACCGAGCGCATCGGCTCCACCGCCAGCGCGGTCAGCAGCGCGCGGGCGCTCTCCCGCTCGCAGTGCGCGGCCACCTGGTCCAGCCAGGCGGGCCCGGTCTCCGTCACGCCACCAGCTCCGCCCGCGCCGGCCACCGCCGCGGCGACGGCGGCGTAGTCGGGGTCGGTGTAGGCCGTCGGCGGGACGGCGTCGAAGGCGGGCCCCGCGTACTCGGGGGCCTGCAGCGCGGCCTTGACCGCCTCCCGCTCGACGGCGACCGCGGCGTCGTCCGGTGTGCGCTTGGGGGCACGCGGGCGGCCCCGCGAGGCAGCCCCTCCCCCGTCACCGGTCAGCCGGCGCACCCGCTCCAGCACCTCGGCCTCGTCGGTGTTGCCGATCATCCCGGCGAGCTCCCGGGCGTAGGCCGGGCGCAGCGCGTGGTCCTTGATGCCGGCCACCAGGGGCGCGGTCTTCTCCAGCGCGGCGACCCGGCCCTCCACGGTGTCGAGGTCGTAGCCGGCCAGCGTGGTGCGCAGGACGAAGGCGATCAGCGGCGTGCGCCGGGCGACCAGGTCGCGGACGGCGGCGTCCCCCTGCTCCTGCCGCAGCTCGCACGGGTCGCGGCCCTCGGACTCGACCGCGACGAAGGTCTGCCCGACGAAGCGCTGGTCCTCGGCGAAGGTCTTCATCGCCGCCGCCTGCCCGGCCGCGTCGCCGTCGAAGGTGTAGACCACCTCGCCGCGGAACTCGTCCTGGTCCATGAGCAGCCGGCGCAGCACGCCGATGTGCTCGGCGCCGAAGGCGGTGCCGCACGAGGCGACCGCCGTCGTCACGCCGGCCAGGTGGCAGGCCATGACGTCGGTGTAGCCCTCGACGACGACCGCCTGGTGCCGCTTGGCGATGTCGCGCTTGGCGCGGTCGATGCCGTAGAGCACCGAGCTCTTCTTGTAGAGCGGGGTCTCCGGGGTGTTGAGGTACTTGGGGGCCGGGTCGTCGTCCATGAGCTTGCGGGCGCCGAAGCCGATGACGTCGCCGGTGATGTCGCGGATCGGCCACACCAGCCGGCGGTGGAAGCGGTCGATGAGCGTGCCGCGGGAGGACTCCTTCGCCAGGCCCGCCGTCACCAGCTCGGCCTGGGTGAACCCCTTGGCGCGCAGGTGGCGGGTGAGCCCGTCCCAGCCGCCGGGGGCGTAGCCGCAGCCGAAGTCCAGCGCGGCCTGCCGGTCGAAGGCGCGGTCGGCGAGGAACTGCCGGGCGGGCGCGGCCTCGGGGGTGCCCAGCTGCTCGGCGTAGAAGGCGGCCGCGGCGGTGTTGGCGGCAACCAGGCGCGCGCGCTGGCCCACCGAGGCGCGGTCGGGCCCTGCGGTCGGGCGCCCGCCGTCGTCCTCGTACTTCAGCTCGATGTTCGCCCGGCCGGCGAGCAGCTCGACGGCCTCGGTGAACGACAGGTGGTCGATCTGCTGGACGAACGAGATGACGTCCCCACCAGCACCGCAACCGAAGCAGTGCCAGAGGTTCCGCGACGGCGTGACCTGGAACGACGGGGACTTCTCGTCGTGGAACGGGCACAGGCCCTTGAGGCTGCCGCCGCCGGCGCGCTTGAGCTGCAGGTGCTCGCCGACGATCTCGTCGATCTTGCTGCGCTCGCGCACCAGCGCGATGTCCGCGGCGCGGATGCGCCCCCGGCCGGCCATCAGGCCGCTCCCGCCGCTGCCGCGGCCCGACGCCGGATCACGTGCTCCCACCACAGCAGGAAGACCTGCTGCTCCACCGGCAGCTCGCCGTCCACGGTGATCGTGGCCCGTGGCATCCAGCCCGGGGTGGTGCCGCTCTCGGCGACCTGGCGCCCGTGCAGCAGGAAGCGGTGGGTGCCCTTCCAGCGGGACGCCGGCCGGACCTCCACCGTGCCGCCCTCGACGTCGATCTCCCAGGATCCCTTCCACGCCGAGGTCTGCCGCGCCCGCAGCCGGGCGGCGCCGTCGGGGTCACCCGACCTGCGCCCGGTGAGCTCCCGCTTCCGCCGCGCGTACTCCCACGTCGAGCCGGCGACGTCCACCGTCGCGGCCTCCGTCCACGTCGCGGACCGCATCGTCGCGACGATGCTGCCGTCGCGGAGCACGGGCAGGACGCCCTTCGGCAGCCCGTGCGTGCCGGCCTTGCCCAGTTCGAGCACCGCGTCCTCCCTCAGCCGATGCCGGGTGCGCCGGCGACGCTCTCCCCGGTCACCCGGTAGAGCAGGTAGGCAGCAGTCTCCCGCAGGATGTACCGCACCTGGGTGGCGCGGGTCTGCACGGCCGGGCCCTGGCGGGTCGGGGAGCTCTCCGCCTCCATCCCGGCGTCCTCGGCCATGCGCTCGGCGCGCATCGCGTGCCAGGGGTCGGTGACCAGGACGGCGGTCTCCCAGCCGCGCTCGGCGAACGCCGTGCCGACCACTCGCATGCTCTCCAGGGTGTCCACGCCCTCGGGCACCGCGAGCAGCGCCTCGGCGGGCACCCCCGCCCGGGCCAGGTAGTCACGGCCGGCCTCGGCCTCGGTGAACTGGTCACCGGCGGCCTTGCCGCCCACGGTGACGATCACCGGCGCGACGCCCTGCTCGTGGAGCCGCAGCGCGTGCTCCAGCCGCGCCTCGAAGATCGACGACGGCACGCCGTTGTACTGGGCGGAGCCGAGCACCACGATCGCGTCGGACTGCGGGCGCGCGTCCTGCCGCGCCGTCCACCAGATGGCGAGCGCCGTCGAGGCCACGAAGAGCACGGTGGCCAGCACCCCGGCCCCCACCACCCGCGCCAGCAGACTCCGCACACCCACGCGTCATGGGTACCACGCGGGGCCGACTCCCTGCGGCTCCCCGGTGCGGTGCGCGCCGTCACCGTACGGCGCACCCCTAGATGGGAACGATTCTCGCTTTCGGTTAGGGTTCCCGGCGTCCCGTCCTCCCGAGAAGGAGCACCCCGTGCGCCCCCTGACCGCCCTCCGCACCACCGCCCTCGCGGCGGTCGTCCCGCTCGCCGCCGCCACCGGCTGCGCGTCCACCGACCCCGGCGGCGCCGCCGCGCCCGCCGCGGAGACCACGCCCGTCGCCGAGCCCACCGAGGTCGGCGCGAACAAGCCCCGGCTCGCCGTCACCCACGACGGCGGCGTGCTGGTGGTCGACGCCACCACCCTCGAGGTGCTCGCCGACGAGCCCCTCGACGGTTTCAACCGGCTCAACCCCGCCGGGGACGGCCGCCACTTCCTCGTCTCGACGCAGGGCGGCTTCCGCCTGCTCGACGGCGGCGCCTGGGCCGAGCCGCACGGCGACCACTCGCACTACTACACCGTCGACCCCGAGCTGACCGACGTGCTCTTCGAGGCCGAGAAGCCGGGGCACGTGGTCGCCCACGCCGGCCGCACGGTCCTGTTCGACGACGGCACCGGCGAGGTCACCGCCTTCGACAGCGCCCACATCGCCGACGAGGACGTCGAGCTCCGCCGGTTCGCCACCCCGGAGGCCCACCACGGCGTCGCCGCCGAGCTGGAGGACGGCACGATGCTCGTGTCGGACGGCACCGAGGAGTCGCGCAGCGGCGTCCGCATCCTCGACGCCGACGGCGAGGAGATCACCGCCCGCGACGACTGCCCCGCCGTCCACGGCGAGACGGTCGCCGCCGACGAGGCGGTCGTCATCGGCTGCCAGGACGGCGCCGTCCTCTACACCGGCGGCGAGCTCACGAAGATCCAGAGCCCCGACGAGTACGGGCGCATCGGCAACCAGTTCGGCACGGAGGCGTCGCCGATCGTGCTCGGCGACTACGAGCGCAGCGCCGAGGACCGGTCCAGCACCGTCGCGCTGATCGACACCACCACCGCGGAGCTGCGCCTGGTCGACCTCCCCGCCCCGTACTGGTACCGCTCCTTCGGCCGCGGGCCGAACGGCGAGGGCCTCGTGCTCACCTACGACGGCGCCCTGCAGGTGATCGACCCGGTCACCGGCGCGATCACCCGCTCCATCCCCGTGACCGGCGCGTGGGAGGAGTCCGAGGACTGGCAGGACCCGCACCCGAACGTCGTCGTCGTCGACGGCATGGCCTACGTGACCGAGCCGGCCACCCGGCAGGTCCACGCGGTCGACATCGAGGGCGGCGAGGTCTGGAAGAGCGCCGACCTCGGGGTGACGCCGAACGAGCTCTCGGGTGTGTCGGGCGACGTCGAGGAGCACGCCGCCCACGAGCACGAGGGCGGGGCGCACACCGGCGACGAGCACGACGAGAGCGGCGAGTGACCGCCGCCGGTGCCGCGCGGAGGGCGGCCCTCGCCGGGCTCGTCCTCGGCGCGGTCGCCGGCTGCGGCGGGAGCCCGGCCGGCGCCTCGGACGGGGTGCTCGACGTCCTCGTCTCCTCCTACCCGCTGGAGTACGTCGCCGAGGAGGTCGGGGGCGAGCACGTGGAGGTCGCAAGCCTCGTCCCGCCCGGCGGCGACACCCACGGGCTGGAGCCGGCCCCCCGCGACGTCGCGGCGCTGGGCGAGGCGGACCTCGTCGTCCACCTCTCCGGCGGGCTGCAGCCGGGCGTCGACGAGGTCCTGGCGCAGCAGCCGCCGGAGCACCTGGTGGACGCCGCCGGCGTCGCCGACCGCGGGCCGGACCCGCACTTCTGGCTCGATCCCCTGCGGCTGGCCGAGCTGGGCCGGCAGGTGGCCGACGGGCTCGCCGCGCTCGACCCCGATCACGCGGCGGAGTTCACGGCGGCGGCCGACCGGCTGGCGGCGTCCCTCGCCGGGCTGGACGAGGAGTACGCCGAGACCCTGGCGCCCTGCCGGGGCGCCACGCTGCTGGCGACGCACGAGGCGTTCGGCTACCTCGCCGACCGGTACGGGCTGCGGCAGGTCGGCGTGGCCGGCCTCGACCCGCAGGTCGAGCCGCCGCCGAGCCGGGTGCGGGCGGCCGCCGACGCCGTCCGCGAGTCGGGGGCGCGCACGATCTTCTTCGAGACGGCGGCGGGCTCGTCGGTCGCCGAGGTGCTCGCCGCCGACCTGGGGCTGGAGACCGACGTGCTGCACCCCATCGAGCGGGTGTCGGCCGAGCAGACCTATCCCGGGCTCATGGCCGCCAACCTGGCCGCCCTGGAGCGCGGTCTCGTCTGCAGCGGCTGACGACGGGCCCCCGGCCGGTGCCCGACCGGCCGGGGGCCCCCTCGGTCAGGAGCCCGCCAGCTCCGCGCCGAGGGCGGCTCGCCCGGCCTCCAGCCGCGCCACCGGCACCCGGAACGGCGAGCAGGAGACGTAGTCCAGGCCGACCTCGTGGAAGAAGTGCACCGAGTCCGGATCTCCCCCGTGCTCCCCGCAGATGCCGAGCTTGAGGTCCGGCCGCGCCGACCGGCCCTTCTCCGCACCGATGCGCACCAGCTCCCCGACGCCGTCGCGGTCCAGCGACTCGAACGGCGAGATGCCGAAGATCCCCTTGTCCAGGTACTGGTGGAAGAACGCGGCCTCGACGTCGTCGCGGGAGAAGCCCCACGTCATCTGGGTGAGGTCGTTGGTGCCGAAGCTGAAAAACTCGGCGTGCTCGGCGATCTCGCCGGCGGTCAGCGCGGCGCGGGGCACCTCGATCATCGTGCCGACCAGCGGGCGCAGGTCGATGCCGCACTCCTCGCACACCTCGGCGAGCACCCGCTCGGCCTCCTCGCGGATCGCCTCCAGCTCCTGCACCGCCCCGACCAGCGGGATCATGATCTCCGGGCGCGGGTCCCCGCCGGCCCGCTTCCGCTCGCAGGCGGCCTCGGCGATGGCGCGGACCTGCATGGCGAACAGCCCCGGCACGACCAGGCCCAACCGCACGCCGCGCAGCCCCAGCATCGGGTTGGACTCGTGCAGCCGGCGGACGGCGGCCAGCAGGCGCAGGCTGCCCTCGTCCGGCTCGCCGCGCTCCTCGGCCACCGCCACGCGCACCGAGAGCTCCGTGAGGTCGGGCAGGAACTCGTGCAGCGGCGGGTCGAGCAGCCGGACGGTGACCGGCAGCCCGTCCATCGCCTCGAAGATCTCCAGGAAGTCCTGCTTCTGCAGCGGCTCCAGCGCGTCCAGCGCGGCCTGCCGCTCGTCGTCGCCGTCGGCGAGGATCAGCTTCTCCACCAGCTGCCGCCGGTCGCCGAGGAACATGTGCTCGGTGCGGCACAGCCCGATGCCGCGGGCGCCGAAGCGGCGGGCGCGGGCGGAGTCCTCCGGGGTGTCGGCGTTGGTGCGCACGTCCAGCCGCCGCACCTCGTCGGCGTGGGTGAGGATGCGGTGCACGCTGCGCACCAGGTCGTCGGCGTCGTCGGAGTCCGGGTCGATCTCGCCCTCGAAGTAGCGGACGACGGACGACGGCTCCACCGGTACCTCGCCGAGCCACACCTTGCCGGTGGAGCCGTCGATGGAGATGACCTCGCCCTCGCCGACCACCGTGCCGTCGGGAGCGGTGAACCGCTTCGCCTTGGTGTCGACCTGCAGCTCCTCCGCCCCGCAGACGCAGGTCTTGCCCATCCCCCGGGCGACGACGGCGGCGTGCGAGGTCTTGCCGCCGCGGCTGGTCAGCACACCCTCGGCGGCGATCATCCCGGAGAGGTCGTCGGGGTTGGTCTCGCGGCGGACGAGCACGACCTTCTCCCCGCGCTGCGCCCACTCCACCGCCGTCTCCGAGGAGAAGACGGCCTTCCCCACCGCGGCGCCCGGGGAAGCGTTCATGCCCTGGGTGAGCTGCTGGGCGTCACCGCCGGAGACGAACCGCGGGAACATCAGCTGCGCCAGCTGGTCGCCGGTCACCCGGCGGACGGCCTCGTCCATGTCGATGAGGCCCTCGTCGACCAGCTGGGTGGCGATGCGGAACGCCGCACCCGCGGTGCGCTTGCCCACCCGGGTCTGCAGCATCCAGAGCTTGGTCCGCTCGACGGTGAACTCGATGTCGCAGAGGTCGCGGTAGTGCTGCTCGAGCCGGCTCATGATGCCCATCAGCTCGCCGTAGGCGCCCTCGTCGATCCGCTCGAGGTCACGCAGCGGGACGGTGTTGCGGATGCCCGCGACGACGTCCTCGCCCTGGGCGTTCTGCAGGTAGTCGCCGTAGACGCCGCCCTCCCCGGTGCCGGGGTCCCGGGTGAACGCCACGCCGGTGCCCGAGTCCATGCCGAGGTTGCCGAACACCATGGCGACGACGTTCACCGCGGTGCCGGCGTCGCCCGGGATGCGTTCCCGGCGGCGGTAGAGGATGGCCCGCTCGGAGTTCCACGAGTCGAAGACGGCGTTGATCGCCAGGTCCATCTGCTCGCGCGGGTCCTGCGGGAAGTCGCGGCCGGTGTGCTCGCGGACGATCGCCTTGAACCGGTCCACGACGTCGCGCAGGTGGTCGGCGTCCAGGTCGAGGTCGGACTCGGTGCCCTGCTCGCCCTTGACCGCGTCCAGCGCGTCGTCGAACTCCTCGCCGTCGATGCCCAGCACGGTCTTGCCGAACATCTGGATGAGCCGGCGGTAGGAGTCCCAGGCGAAGCGCTCGCTGCCCGACTGCTGCGCCAGGCCCTGCACCGACTCGTCGTTGAGGCCGACGTTGAGGACGGTCTCCATCATCCCCGGCATGCTCGCCGCCGCCCCCGACCGCACCGACACCAGCAGCGGGTCGACCGGGTCGCCGAGGGTCTTGCCCATCGCCTTCTCCAGCGCCGCGAGGTGCTCGCTGACCTGGTCGGCGAGCTCGGGCGGGGTGCCGCCGTGCTCCAGGTAGTGGCGGCAGGCGTCGGTGGTGATGGTGAAGCCGGGCGGCACGGGCAGCCCCAGGTTGGTCATCTCGGCGAGGTTGGCGCCCTTGCCACCGAGCAGGTCCTTCTGGTCCTTGCTGCCCTCGCTGAAGTCGTAGACCCACTTCACGTCCGCCACCCCACGCACCTCCGCGTCCGCCCACCGATCGACCCGACAACAATGCCGTGCAGGGCGGACGTCCTAAACGTCTACCCCCGCGGCGTCCGTCGATCGTGGCGTACGGGCCCCGTCGGCGCGAGCCCTCCCCGGCGTGGCGCCGGTGGTCAGCCGATCCCGCAGATGCGCGGACCGTCCTCGTTGACGACGGCGAGCTGCGTCGATCCGCCGTCGGCCCAGCGGACGGTGACCTGCTGCACGCGGGCCCCCTCGGCCGGGTCGTCCTGCACCCCGGCGATCTCGGCCGCGCCCGGGCGCAGGTACTCGTCCTCCATGCCGGTGGCGTCCAGGCGCGCCTGCTCGTCCTCGCACAGCAGCCCGTACGCCGTCTCGGTGTCGCCGCTGGCGAGCGCGGCCAGGAACACCCCGGTGACCTCCTCGGCCTGGTCGGCGGGGGCGCCGCGGACCAGGTAGAGCACGCCCACCATGGCGACCGCCAGCAGGACGGTGCCCACGAGCAGGCCGACGAGCCAGCCCTGGCGGGTGCGCGGCGTGCCGGTGTGCAGCGGCGCCGGGTCGTCGTCGTAGAGGAAGGGGCCCTGCGTCATCCGCCGCTCGTCTCCAGTTCGGCCCCGGCCGGCGGGCGGGGGTCGTCGCGGTCGTCCAGCCAGCCCTCGGGCAGGGCGACCGGCCGCGGGGTGCTGGTGCGCCCGCGCGGCGCGCCCAGGACGGCGGTCGGGTAGGGCTGGTCGGGGATGCCGGCCAGCAGCCCGGCGAGCTCGTCGAGGCTGCTCACCATCGCCAGCGCCCGGCGGACGTCGCCGCCCACCGAGAAGCCCTTGAGGTACCAGGCGACGTGCTTGCGGAAGTCGCTGCAGCCGTGCTGCTCGCCGTGCTCCTCGGCCAGCAGGGTGGCGTGGCGGTGCATGACCGCCGCGACCTCGCGGAAGGTGGGCAGCGCGCGCTCGCTGCGGCCGGCGAAGGCGGCGGCGAGGTCGCCGAACAGCCACGGCCGGCCCAGGCAGCCCCGCCCGATGACGACGCCGGCGCACCCGGTCTCGGCGACCATGCGCAGCGCGTCGTCGGCCTCCCAGACGTCGCCGTTGCCGAGCACCGGGATGCCGACGGCCTCCACGAGCCGGGCGATCGGCGCCCAGTCGGCGGTGCCGCTGTAGAGCTGGTCGGCGGTGCGGCCGTGCAGCGTGATCGCCGCCGCGCCCTCGTCCTCGGCGATCCGGCCGGCGTCGAGGTAGGTGACGTGGTCGGCGTCGATACCGATGCGGGTCTTGATCGTGACCGGGACGTCCTTCGCCGCGCGCACGGCCTGGCGGACGATGTCCCGGAGCAGCACGCGGTGCCACGGCAACGCCGAGCCGCCGCCCTTGCGGGTCACCTTGGGCACCGGGCAGCCGAAGTTCAGGTCGATGTGCGCCGGGCGCGTGCCGGCGACGCCCTCGTCGACGAGCATCTCGACCGCGCGGCCGACGGTGGCCGGGTCGACGCCGTAGAGCTGGACGGAGAAGGCGTCCTTCTCGTCGGCGGTCGCGCGGATCATCCGCAGCGTCTTCTCGTTGCGCTCCACCAGCGCCCGCGTGGTGATCATCTCGCAGACGTAGAGGCCGGCGCCGAACTCGCGGCACAGCGTGCGGAACGCCGGGTTGGTGATGCCGGCCATCGGCGCGAGCACCACGGCGGGGTCCACGGTGAGCGCGCCGAGCCGCAGCGGCGGCAGGGGCGCCGTCGTCGTCGGCTCGAGCGTGGCGGTCACGGCACCCAGGGTAGGCGGCGACGCAGCTCACCCACCCCGCCCGGCCGGGTGAGCAGTTCTGGTCCGCCCCCGCCGTCCGGCCCCTCCCGGTGCGCCGCAGCCCGGGTCAACCCTCGGCACCGTCCCCGGAGCCGCGCCACGGCGCGGTTCGAGGGACGGCGGCGCGGCTCGAGCCGCGCCACGTCCCCAGCCCGGCCCCCGTCCACAGATCGACCGCGGCCCCCCGGGTGGGCCGGCGGAGGCCGGACGGTGCTCCCGTGACCACCCACCTGCCCGTCCCGCTCGCCGTCGACCACCCCGCCCGCCGGCGGCTCGGTCTCTTCACGACCTCCGACCTCGCCGCCCGAGGCGTGACCGAGCGCGAGGTCCGGACGGCCGTTCGCACGGGCGCGTGGGTGCGGCTGCGCACCGGCGTGTTCGTCAGCGCGGCGGACCTGGCCGAGGTGGAAGGCTCCGATCGCCGCCCGGGGCTCGACGCCCTCGCGGTCGCAGCCGGCCTCGACCGTCCGTGCGCCGTCCTCAGCCGGGACACCGCCGCCTGGGTGTGGGGGCTCCCCCGACCGCGGGGGGCATCGGCCGCGGTGCACCTGACCGATCCGCACCACTGGCGCCGATGTCGCGGGTGGCTGATGACCCGTGCCGCGCTGCCCGACGACGAGGTCACCGTCCGCGGCGCCTACCGGGTGACGACGGCGGCGCGCACGCTGGTCGACGTCGCCCGCAGCTGGCCGGAGGTCCACGCCGTCGCCGCCGTCGACGCCGCCCTGCTGCGCGGCCTGACGGGCCGCGAGGAGGTGCGCCGCGTCATCGACCGCCAGGTGACCGTGCCGGGGATCCCGCGCGCCGTCCGTGCACTGGAGCTCGCCGACGGTCGCGCCGAGTCGTGGCTGGAGACCTGCGGCCGGTTGACGTTCGACGCGCTCGGGCTGCCGCCGTTCGTCCCGCAGGTGGAGCTGTGGGTGGACGGTCGGTTGGTGAAGGTGGTCGACGGCTGGTACCTCGACGCGGCGGTGGCGGTCGAGTTCGACGGTCGGGTCAAGTACCGGCACCCGCAGTACGGCCGGACCCCGGAGGACGAGCTGTGCAGGGAGAAGCGCACAGAGGACCCGCTGCGCTCGCTCGGCGTGCGCTTCGTGCGCGTGGCCGCCGACGACCTGGCGCCCTCACGGCGGGGAGCCCTCGACGCACTCGTCCGACGCCAACTGGCCACCGAGGCCCCCGGCTGCGGGAGTTCACCGAGGCCCCCCGCACGGAAGGCTCGTGGCGTGGCCCGGATGCCGGTGACGACGGCTGGCTCGCCCGCACCGACGACGGCGTCGGCCGACCGGGTTGACCCGCGCCGGCGACCCTTGACCCGCGCAGTGGCGCGGCGTACCGGTCGGCCGTGCGGGTTGACCCGGCGCACAGCCGACCGGCGCCGGCGTCAGAACGGGTAGACGCGGGGCTCCACCTGCATGCTGATCCAGCGCAGCTCGGAGAAGGCGTCGATGCCCGCCAGCCCGCCGAACCGGCCGTACCCGCTGTCCTTGACCCCGCCGAAGGGCATCTGCGCCTCGTCGTGCACGGTCGGCGCGTTGATGTGGCAGATTCCGGACTCGATCCGCCGGGCGACCTGGAAGCCGCGCGCGGCGTCCCGGGTGAACACCGCCGCCGACAGCCCGTAGGCGCTGTCGTTGGCCGCCGCGACCGCCTCGTCCTCGCTGCTCACCCGGGTGACGGTCACGGCCGGGCCGAAGATCTCCTCGTGGAAGATCTCCATCTCCGGCGTCACGTGGTCGAGCACCACGCCGGGCATGATCGTGCCGTTCGGCTCACCGGAGGTCAGCACCTTCGCGCCCTTGGCGACGGCGTCGTCCACCAGGCGCTGGATGTGGTCGACCGTGCTCTGCCCGATCACCGAGCCGAGGACGACGTCGCCCTCGCGCGGGTCGCCGATCGGGAGCGACTCCACCCGGGCCACCAGCTTGGCGACGAACTCGTCGGCGATCGACTCGTCGACGACGATCTTGTCGGTCGACATGCAGACGTGGCCCTGGTTGACGAAGCCGCCGAAGGTCGCGCCCTGCACCGCGGCGTCGATGTCGGCATCGGCCAGGACCAGCAGCGGGTTCTTCCCACCCAGCTCCAGCACGGCCGGCACCAGGTGGCGCGCGCAGACCTCGCCGATGATCCGGCCGACCCGCGTCGACCCGGTGAAGTTCAGCCGGCGCACCGCCGGGTGGGCCACCAACGCCTCGGTGACCTCGGCGGCGTCCTCGGGGGCCACGGTGATCACGTTGACGACGCCCTCGCCGAGGCCGGCCTCGGCGAGGACCTCCCCGAGCAGCGCGTGCGTCCCCGGGGAGAGCTCGGAGCACTTGAGGACGACGGTGTTGCCCGCGGCCAGGGGGAACGCGACGGCCCGGGTCGAGAGGATGACCGGGGCGTTCCACGGCGCGATGCCGACGACGACGCCGGCCGGCTGGCGGATCCCCATGCTCAGGCTGCCGGGGATGTCCGACGGGATGACCTGCCCGCCCACGTGGGTGGTGAGGCCGGCCGCCTCGCGGAGGATGCCGGCCGCGAGGTGGACGTTGAAGTGGCCCCAGCCGGCGGTGGCGCCGCACTCGGCCGCCATCCGCTCGACGAACCGGTCGGTGCTGGCCTCGAGCAGGTCGGCGGCCGCCAGCAGCAGCCGCCGCCGCTCACCGGGCGTGGTGGCGGCCCACTTCTCGAACGCCGCCGCAGCGGCCTCGACCGCGGCCACGGCGTCCTCGACGCCGGCGGCCGGCGAGCGGGTGACGACCTCGCCGCTGACGGGGTTGGCGCGGTCGAAGGTCCGGCCGTCGGCGGCGGGCCGGTTCTCGCTGCCGATGAGCAGGCTGGTCTCGAGCACGTGCGGGCTCCTCGTGGTCGGTGGGGGGTGGGGGGACGGCGTGCGGTCAGCAGCCGGGGAGACGCGCCGCGAGGTAGGACTCGACCCGGTCCAGGGCCACGCGCTCCTGGCTCATCGAGTCGCGCTCCCGGACGGTCACCGCCTGGTCCTCGAGGGTGTCGAAGTCGACGGTCAGGCAGAACGGCGTCCCGACCTCGTCCTGACGCCGGTACCGGCGGCCGATCGCACCGGCGTCGTCGAAGTCCACGTTCCAGTTCCGTCGCAGCGCGGCGGCCAGGTCACGGGCCTTGGGCGAGAGGTCGGCGTTGCGGGACAGCGGGAGGACGGCGGCCTTCACCGGCGCCAGCCGCGGGTCGAGCTTGAGCACCGTCCGGGTGTCGACGCCGCCCTTGGCGTTGGGCGCCTCGTCCTCGGTGTAGGCCTCGATGAGGAAGGCCATGAGCGAGCGGGTCAGCCCGGCCGCCGGCTCGATCACGTACGGCGTCCAGCGGGTGTTGCTGGCCTGGTCGAAGTAGGACAGGTCGGTGCCCGAGTGCTCGGTGTGCGTCGACAGGTCGAAGTCGGTGCGGTTGGCGATGCCCTCGAGCTCGCCCCACTCCGAGCCCTGGAAGCCGAAGCGGTACTCGATGTCGACGGTGCGCTTCGAGTAGTGGGAGAGCTTCTCCTTGGCGTGCTCGTAGTGCCGCAGGTTGTCCGGGTCGATGCCCAGGTCGGTGTACCAGCGGGTGCGCTCGTCGATCCAGTACTGGTGCCACTCCTCGTCGCTGCCCGGCTCGACGAAGAACTCCATCTCCATCTGCTCGAACTCGCGGGTGCGGAAGATGAAGTTGCCGGGGGTGATCTCGTTGCGGAACGACTTGCCGATCTGCCCGATGCCGAACGGCGGCTTCTTGCGCGCGGCGCCCATGACGTTGGCGAAGTTCACGAAGATGCCCTGCGCGGTCTCCGGGCGCAGGTAGTGCAGGCCGGACTCGTCCTCGACCGGGCCGAGGTAGGTCTTGAGCATCATGTTGAAGTCACGCGGCTCGGTCCACGCGCCCTTGGTGCCGCAGTTCGGGCAGGTGATGTCGGCCAGGCCGTTCTCGGGCGCCCGGCCCTTCTTCGCCTCGAACTCCTCCTCGAGGTGGTCGGCGCGGAACCGCTTGTGGCAGCTCTGGCACTCGGTGAGGGGGTCGGTGAAGACGCCGACGTGGCCCGAGGCGACCCAGGTCTGGCGCGGGAGGATCACCGAGGAGTCCAGGCCGACGATGTCGTCCCGGCTCTGGACGACGGTGCGCCACCACTGGCGCTTGATGTTCTCCTTGAGCTCGACGCCCAGCGGGCCGTAGTCCCAGGCGGAGCGCGTACCGCCGTAGATCTCCCCGGACGGGAAGACGAAGCCCCGTCGCTTGCAGAGGTTGACGACCTTGTCGAGGCGGGCGGCGTCGTGCTTGGCGGTGCTCACGGGGAGGGGGCTCCATCCGGCTGGCGGTCGGCGGTTGACCTGCCCACGGTAGTTGGCCGGGAGAGCGCGCCCGTCAGTCGGTGGCCCCGGCGGGCTCCGGATCGAACAGCAGCGCGAGCGAGGCGCGGATCTGCGCCTGGCGCACGAGGAAGGCCCGCTCGTCCAGCCGCTTGCGCCGCAGCCACGCCAAGAAGGTCCCCGTCCTCCCCGCCCTTCGCAGGCTCAGGGCGGGACCCGGGACGGGGCCGCCGGAGTCATGGCGCCCAGAGTGCGAGATCGGCAGCACGCAGTCGCGCTGCAGCGGCCGGCCGGTGGCCCCGCAGTAGGCGCAGCCACCCCACGCGTGCTCCAGCGCGGCCCACTGCTGGTCGCTCAGGTCGTGCTCGACGGCGTCCATGCGGCGCCTGCGCCGGCGGGCGTAGCGGGCGGTGCGGGTGCGGCTGACCACGGGCCGACCGTAGGCGCTGGGCGTCACTCGGTGAGGTAGGCGCCCGGCTCGTCGAGGGCGTGCACCCAGACCGGTGCCCCGGCGATCTTCACCTCGGCCGCCGAGAGCCCGCGCCGGTAGGCCCCGACGCCGTCCCAGCGGGTCACCAGCGCCCACAGCGTCGGGTCGTCGGTCGACCGGCCCAGCTCACCGCCCCGGAAGCCGGGCCGGGCGCCCAGCGCCGCCAGCAGCCCCGCCACGGCATCGGCGAGCACCTCCGCCTGCTCCGCGGTCACCCGCAGCCGCGTCACCGCGAACACCCGCACCTCCCCGTCCGGCCAGCTCCGTCCCCGCCCCGCCCCGGGCGGCGTCCTGCCCCGCTCAGTAGAAGTCGCAGACCGCACCGGTCTCGTCGACGTGCACCAGCAGCAGGAACGGCTCGCCGTCGTCGAGCTCCAGGGTGAAGGAGGCGACGTCGGTCGCGGACTGCGCCTGGTGCTCGATCCCGTCGAAGGTGCCTCCGGTGAAGCCCTGCCCGCCCAGGGTGTCGCTGCGGAAGTAAACGCCCAGCACCTGCGCCGGGTCCTCGTCCGCCGTCGAGACCGCGGCCGCCGCCTCCTGCACCTCGGGGCAGGAGAGGTCGTAGGCCGTCCGGAAGTCGCCCTGGCCCATCGCCTCGACCCAGGCCAGCGCGACGCCGGCCGAGCCCGGGTACCGCCCCTCGTCCGCGAGCACGGGTCCGCCCACCCGCGCGCCGCCCGGCAGCTCGCCGGTGCCACCCACCGGCGACGTCGAGGAGCGGGCCGGCTGCTCCAGCTCGCTGGTCAGGACGGCGCCCCGGCCGGCGCCGCGCTGGTCCCCCGCATCCCCGTCCAGCAGGACGAGCAGCAGGGTGCCCAGCCCGGCGATCAGCAGGACGGCGGCGCCGATCAGCCAGGGCAGCAGCGTCCGCTTCCGCGGGCGCCGAGGGGGCGCCCCCGGCCCCCCGCCGTACCCGGGCGGGCCGAACGGCGGCGGGCCGACCGGGGCGGCCGGGAACGGTGCGCCCGACGCGGCCCACCCGCGCGCTTCGCCTGCCGGGCCCTCCTGCCCGTCCGGGTCCGGGGGGCCGGCGCGGTGGCTCCCCGAAGGTGGCTGCGTCATGGCGGTCGCTCTTCTGCTCGGTACCTCGTGGAACCGGTTCCCCCCGGATGAGCGGAAACCTACGTCCCGTCGGCCTCAGGCGGAACCGAAGCGGCGCTGCCGCGACGCGAACTCCTCGCACGCCGCCCACAGGTGCCGGCGGTCGAAGTCGGGCCAGAGCGTGTCGAGGAAGACGAACTCTGCGTAGGCGGACTGCCAGAGCAGGAAGTTGCTGGTCCGGTTCTCCCCCGAGCTGCGCACGAAGAGGTCGACGTCCTCCATGTCCGGCTCGTCCAGGAAACGGGCGACCGTGGCCTCGTCGACCTTGTCCGGGTTCAGCCGCCCCGCGGCGACCTCCCGGGCGATCGCGGCCGCGGCGTCGGCGATCTCCGCCCGCCCCCCGTAGTTGACGCACATGGTGAGGGTGAGGACGTCGTTGTCGCGGGTGAGCTCCTCGGCGATCTCGAGCTCCTTGATGACGCTGCGCCACAGCCGCGGCCGACGCCCCGCCCAGCGGACCCGGACCCCCAGCTCGTGCATCTCGTCGCGGCGGCGGCGGATCACGTCGCGGTTGAAGCCCATGAGGAAGCGCACCTCCTCGGGGCTGCGCCGCCAGTTCTCCGTGGAGAAGGCGTACGCGCTGATCGCCTTGACACCCAGCTCGATGGCGCCCTCGACGCAGTCGAACAGCGAGGACTCCCCCGCCTCGTGCCCGGCGGTGCGGGGCAGCCCGCGCTGCTTGGCCCAGCGGCCGTTGCCGTCCATGACCAGCGCGATGTGCCGGGGCACCTTGTCCTTCGGCAGCTGCGGCGGCCGGGCGCCGGACGGGTGCGGGTTCGGGGCCTTGACCTCACGCCTCATGCAGCAGGCTCATCTCCCGGCGCGGCGCCGACTCGGTGCGGTCCACCAGCGGCAGCGAGCGCAGCCCGCGCTCCAGGTGCCACTGCAGCAGCGCGGCGACCAGCCCGCTGCCCTCCCGCCGGTTGGTGCCCTGGCTCGCCTCGGCGCGGGACCAGTCGCCGGTCAGCAGCGCGTCGAGCAGCTCGATGGTGACGGGGCTGGGCATCGCGGAGCCGGTCGGGCGGCAGGCCGGGCAGACGGTGCCGCCGGCGGGCACGGAGAAGTGCCGGTGCGGGCCGGCCTCGCCGCAGCGGGCGCAGTCGGCCAGCGCGGGCTCCCAGCCGGCCACCGACATCGCCCGCAGCAGGAAGGCGTCGAGCACCAGCGGCGCGGGGTGCGCCCGCTCCCCCAGCGCCCGCAGCGCGCCGACGACGAGGAGGAACAGCCGCAGCGAGGGCTCCTTCTCCTCGGCGGTGAGCCGGTCGGCGGTCTCCAGGACGGCGGTGCCCGCGGTGTAGGCCGGGTAGTCGGCGACGATCTCCTGGCCGTAGGCGCGGATCGACTCCACCTGGCTCACGATGTCGAGGTTGCGCCCCGTGTAGAACTGCACGTCGACGTGGGTGAAGGGCTCGAGCCGGGCGCCGAACTTGCTCTTGGTCCGGCGCACGCCCTTGGCCACCGCGCGCACCTTGCCGTGGCGGCGGGTGAGCACGGTGATGATCCGGTCGGCCTCACCGAGCTTCTGGGTGCGCAGGACGATGCCCTCGTCCCGGTAGAGCGCCTTGGGCGTGTGCGCGCTCACGTCAGTAACCGAGCCGGTTGAGCTTCTTCGGGTCGTCCTGCCACTCCCCGAGCACGGTGACGTGCAGCTCCAGGTGCACCCGGGCGTCCAGCAGCGCCTCCATGCCCTGGCGCGCCTCGGTGCCGATCGCCTTGATGATCGCCCCGCCCCTGCCCAGCAGCATCGGCTTCTGGCTGGGCCGCTCGCAGTGCAGCAGCGCGTGCACCTCGACCAGCTCGCGCCCGGCGCGCTTGGGGTCGGGACGGCGGTTGACCTCCTCGATGGTGACCGCCAGGGAGTGCGGGACCTCCTGGAACACCTTCTCCAGCGCCGCCTCGCGCACCAGCTCGGCCAGCTGCCGCTCGGTGTCCTCGTCGGTGGTCTGCTCCTCCGGGTAGAGCGGCGGCCCCTCCGGCAGCAGCCCGACCAGCAGGTCCTCCAGCAGCTCCACCTGGTCGCCCTTGACCGCGCTGACCGGCACCACCTCGGCGGCGTCGACCAGCTGGCTGGCCGCCACGAGCTGCTCGGCGACCTGCTTCTTCGAGGCGGCGTCGGTCTTGGTGACGACGACGACCACCGGCGCCTTCACCTCCCGCAGCTGGCGGGCGATGAAGCGGTCACCGGTGCCGACGGGCTGGTCGGCCGGGACGCAGAGCACGACGACGTCGACGTCGGCCAGCGTGTCGCGCACGACGTCGTTGAGCCGGCGGCCCAGCAGCGACTTGGGCTTGTGCAGCCCCGGGGTGTCGACCAGCACGACCTGCCCGCCGGGCCGGTGGACGACGCCGCGGATGGCGTGCCGGGTGGTCTGCGGCCGGTTGCTGACGATGCCGACCTTCTCGCCGACCATCGCGTTGGTCAGCGTGGTCTTGCCGGCGTTGGGGCGCCCGACCAGGGCGACGAAGCCACTGCGGTAGGGCTGGTCAGGGTCGGTCACACCGGTCAGTCTCCCACCGGTGGCCGACAAGCCCGCGCCCCGGCGGTGGCGGCACGGCCGGCGTCAGGACCAGGGGCGGCCGATCCGGTCGCGCCGCCCGCCGTCGAGCCGGGCGAGCGCCCGGGCGCCGGTCAGCACGTCGCGGACCAGCCGGCGCCCGGCCTCCGACCAGGACGACGCCGGCGTCCCCCGCCGGGCGGCCGGTCCGGCCAGCGCCCGCAGCACCAGGACCGCCAGCAGGAGGAAGAGCAGCGTCGTCACGGCTCGACGATCCCCGGCGCCACCCCTGCGCGGAAGTGGCAGGCATGCCGGTGTCCGCAGCGTTCCTGCCAGCGGCCGCCGTCCTGGGAGGATGGGTCCCGTGGCCGGACGACAGCGCAACAGGGCGCGGCCGCCCCGCGCGGCGACGGACCGCGCCCGGCGGTCGCACGTCGAGCAGGTGCGCGGGCACCGCTTCATCGCCGGCTGGGGCCCCAAGCGGACGGCGACCGCCGTCCCCGCCCCGCTGCGCTACTGGCAGTACCGGCCCGGCGGCCCGTTCGCGGCCGGGGTGGCGGTGCTCGTCGTGGTCCTGTGGCTGGGGCTCTTCGGCTGGCTCGCCGGCGCGGCGGCGGTCCGCGAGGAGCTGCCGCTGGCGCTCGTCGCGGGGGTCGCGGTGTACGTGCTGAACACCCGCCGGGTCACCGTCTCCGACCACGGGCTCTCCTTCGACGTGGCCGGCGGCCGGACCGACCCCGCCGACGTCATCCCCTCCGCGCTCGTCCACGAGGTGCACGCCGGCCCCGCCCCGGCCGGCTGGCCCGCGGCCGACCGGCGTGGCGGGTGGTGGCCCGGGCGTAGGCGGGTCGCCGTCCGGCACCTGGCCGAGGACGGTGAGGAGGCACTCACCGTCTGGGTGCGGGACCCGGCGGCGTTCGCCGAGGCCCTGGGCGTGCCGCTGACGCGCTAGGCGGAGGCGCGCAGGCTGCCGTCGGGCCCGGCCAGGTGCACGGGCGCGCCGGCCGTGAGGTCGCGGACGGCGGCCAGCCCGGCGGGCTCCACCGCCTCGGCCGCGGAGACGACGACGGCGGCCTCCAGCCCCTCCACCCCGCTCGAGACGGCCGCGGCGACGGCGGCCTGCAGGGCGGTGAGGGTCAGCGACGGCAGCGCCACGCTGGCCGCGACGTAGGTGCGCCCGTCGGTGTCGCGCACCGCGGCGCCCTCGGTGGCGCCGGTGCGGGCGCGCGCGGAGCGGGCGAGGGTGACGAGCTTCGCGTCCTCGGGGTGCAGATCGGCCACGGTGGCTCAGCTTTCCACGCCGGCGGGCAGCTCCGCACGGGTGGCCCCCGACGCCTGCGGCTCGTCGGTGGGCTCCTCGTCGTCCTCCGACGGCTCGGGCAGCCGGCAGACGAGCATGGTGTCGATCCGGTTGCGCCGCCCGCCGGTGCTCTCGGCGACCAGGCGCAGCCCGGCGACGTCGGCCGAGGCGCCCTCGATCGGCACCCGCCCCAGCTCGCGGGCGAGCAGGCCGCCGACGGTCTCGACGTCGTCGTCCTCGGGCAGCTCGACGCCGGGGAACAGCTGGGCGAGGTCCTGCACGGGCAGCCGGGCGATGACCCGCGCCGAGCCGTCCTCGAGCTGCTCGATCTCCGGCCGCTGGAAGGCGTCGTGCTCGTCGGCGATCTCGCCGACGATCTCCTCGAGGATGTCCTCGATGGTGACCAGGCCGGCGAACCCGCCGTACTCGTCCACGACGATCGCGATGTGGATGCGCTGCGCCTGCATGTCCCGCAGCAGCTCGTCGACCGGCTTGGACTCGGGGACGAACGTCGGCGGGCGCATCAGCTCCTCGACCCTGGGCCCGTTGCGGTCCTGGGTGTTCTGGGAGCGACGGACCAGGTCCTTGAGGTAGACGACGCCGACGACGTCGTCCACGTTCTCGCCGATCACCGGGATGCGGCTGAACCCGCTGCGCAGCGCCAGGGCCAGCGCCTGGCGGACGGTCTTGGTGCGCTCGATCCAGACGACGTCGGTCCGCGGGACCATGACCTCGCGAGCGATGGTGTCGCCCAGCTCGAACACCGAGTGGATCATGTTGCGCTCGCCGGACTCGACGACGCCGCGCTCCTCGGCCATGTCGACCAGCTCGCGCAGCTCCACCTCGGAGGAGAAGGGGCCGTCGCGGAAACCGCGGCCGGGGGTGATGGCGTTGCCGACCAGGATCAGCAGGGTCGCCACGGGGCCCAGCACGCGACCCAGCAGCCGGACGACCCCCGCCGTCGCCAGCGCCGTGCCGTACGCGTGCTGCCGGCCCAGGGTGCGCGGGCCGACGCCCACGAGCACGTAGCTGACCACGGTCATGACGCCCGCGGCCGCCAGCACCGCCTGCAGCGTGCTGTCCCAGAGGTCGAAGAAGAGCAGCGCCACGATGACCGCGGCGACCATCTCGCAGAGGATCCGCAGCAGCAGGAGCAGCGAGACGTGCCGCGCCCGCTCGGCGACGACCTCTTCCAGCCCCGCCGCCCGCTTGACGCCGTCGCGGCGGAGCTCCTCCACGCGCGCCTTCGAGACCCGCTGGAGGGCGGCCTCCATCGCGCCGAACAGGCCGGCGAGGGGGATGAGGCAGATGGCGACCACCAGGCTGGTGATCGCGCCGGCTGTCATCGGGACCCGGTCTCCTTGACCACCGGCGCACCGGTCACCGGCTCGCGGGGAGCGGCGCGCCAGGCGTCGATGAGCTTGGACTGGAGACCGAACATCTCCTTCTCCTCGTCGGGCTCCATGTGGTCGTAGCCCAGGAGGTGCAGCACGCCGTGGGTCGCCAGCAGCACCAGCTCGTCGTCCATCGAGTGCCCGGCGGCGCGCGCCTGCCGGACGGCGACGGCGGGGCACAGCACGATGTCGCCGAGCAGGGCGGGCCCGGGCTCGGGGTCGTCGGGCCGGCCGCTGTCGAACTCGTCCATGGGGAAGGCCAGCACGTCGGTGGGGCCCTTCTCGCCCATCCACCGCTCGTGCAGGCTGCTCATGTAGTCGGGGTCGACGCAGAGCACGGAGAGCTCGGCCATCGGGTTGATCTTCATCTCGCCGAGCACGAAGCGGCAGACGCCGGCCAGCTCGGCCTCGTCCACGGCGATCTCGGACTCGTTGGACACCTCGACGGGCACGGTGGTCAGCTCCCCTGCCGGCGCGGCCGGGCGGTGCGGGCCGGCGCACCGGCGGCCGATCGGGTGGTGGGCGCCTGGCGGGTGGCGTCCCAGCGCTCGTAGGCGTCGACGATGTCGCCGACCAGCCGGTGGCGGACGACGTCGCCGCTGGTCAGGTTGGCGAAGTGCACGTCCTCGATGCCGTCGAGGATCTCGCGGACGATCTTCAGCCCGCTCTGCGCGCCGCCGGGCAGGTCGACCTGCGTGACGTCACCGGTGACGACGATCTTCGAGCCGAAACCGAGCCGGGTGAGGAACATCTTCATCTGCTCGGCCGTGGTGTTCTGGGCCTCGTCGAGGATGACGAACGCGTCGTTCAGGGTCCTTCCGCGCATGTAGGCCAGCGGCGCGACCTCGATGGTGCCCGACTGCATCAGCCGCGGGATCGACTCCGGGTCGACCATGTCGTGCAGCGCGTCGTACAGCGGCCGCAGGTAGGGGTCGATCTTCTCGGAGAGGGTGCCGGGCAGGTAACCCAGCCGCTCCCCCGCCTCGACCGCCGGCCGGGTCAGGATGATCCGGTTGACCTGCTTGGTGGTGAGCGCCTGCACCGCCTTGGCCATCGCCAGGTAGGTCTTGCCGGTACCGGCCGGGCCGATGCCGAAGACGACGGTGTGCTGGTCGATGGCGTCGACGTAGCGCTTCTGGTTCAGCGTCTTGGGCCGGATGGTGCGGCCGCGCCGGCTGATGATGTCCAGGCTCAGCACGTCGGCCGGGCGCTCGGCGCCCCCCGCCTTGAGCATGCCGATGACCCGGCGCACCGAGTCCGGGCGCAGCACCTGGCCGGTGCCCAGCAGCGCGATCAGCTCGTCGAAGACGCGGACGGCGAAGGCGTTGTCGGCCGGCTGCCCGGTGACGGCGATCTCGTTGCCGCGCACGTGGACGTCGGCGTCGAGCTCGCCCTCCACCAGCCGGAGCAGCTCGTCGCCCGAGCCGAGGAGGGCGACCATGGAGACCCCGTCGGGGACGGTGATGGTGGCCCGGACGGGCGTGGTGGAGGGGATGGGCGGAGCGGCGAGCGTGCCGTCCGCCGCGGCGGCCTGTGCCGAGGCCTCACGCGACGTGGGCGCGCCTGGCACGGGGACGTTCGGGGAGGTGTCGGGCAAGAACCCTCGACCCTGCCTTCCTGCGACGGCGAGGTGCGGGGACCCGCACCGATGACCCGCACGACTCTACCCGCGCGTGGCCACCCGGAACCTGGGTCGCCCGATGGGGTCAGCGCCCGGTGTAGGTGGCCTTGCCCGGCCCGTCGGCCAGGAAGGACGCGACCGCGCCGCGGAGGTCGTCGGTGGCGAACAGCGGGCCGGAGACCTCCGGCACCAGCGCGTCCGCCGCGCGGGCGCCCTCGCGGACGGCGACGGTCGCCAGTCGCTTGGTGGCCGCGTGCGCCACGGTCGGCCCGGCGGCGACCCGGTGCGCGTACGCCCGCGCCGCCTCGGCGAAGCCCTCGTCGGGCAGCACCCGGTTCACCACGTTCCACCGCTCCAGGACGGCGGCCGGGTACCGCTCGCCGGTGTAGATCAGCTCCTTGGCGCGGGCGGGCCCGGCCCGCTCGGCCAGCCGCTGGGGGCCGCCCATCGACGGGGTGAGGCCCACGACGATCTCCACGAGCCCGAACGATGCCTTCTCGGCGGCCAGCAGGATGTCGCAGGACAGCGCCAGCTCGAAGGCGGCGGTCAGGCAGAGCCCGTGCGCGGCGAAGACCGTGGGCACCGGGAGGTCCTCGAACGCGTTGGCCACCCGCAGCAGCCGGGCCCACAGCTCGCCGCCGCGCCGGGCCGGCTCCGGGCCCTCGGCGATGTCGCGGAAGTAGGTGACGTCGACCCCGCCGGAGACCACCTTGCCGCGGGCCTCGACGAGCACCGCGCGCGCCCGGTCGGCCCGCGCCGGGTCGGTCAGCTCCACCAGCTCGCCGGCCACCTGCTCGATCGCGTCGAACACCGCCGCGTCGAAGAGGTTGAGAGGCGGGTTGTCCAGCACGACGACGGCGACGTCGCCGTCCCGCTCGATCCGGACAGGGGCTGCGGCGTCGGTCATGCGCCCACCCTCTCAAGCCCCGCCCAGCCGGGCAGCACGACCCCGCCGGTCAGCCCGGCGGCCAGCCGAGGTCGCGGCCGCCGAGCACGTGCAGGTGGACGTGGTCCACCGACTGGCCGGCCTGCGGCCCGGTGTTGGTGACGACGCGGTAGCCCGGCTCGTTGCCGTCACCGGTGACCAGGCCCTCGCCGGACGCGACGGCGTGCGCCCCGGCCACCACCTCGCCGAGCAGCCCCGGGTCCGCCGTCGCCAGCGCGCCGATGTTGCGGTGGTGCTCCTTCGGGATCACCAGCACGTGCGTCGGCGCCTGGGGGTTGATGTCGCGGAAGGCGAGCACCCGGTCGGTCTCGTGGACGACGTCGGCGGGGATCTCACCGGCGACCATGCGGCAGAAGAGGCAGTCGGTCACGACCCGCACCCTAGAAGGACCTCCGTGCCCCCCACCACTCGCTGCGCTCGCGGCGGGTCCCTGCACGGAGGCCGTTCCAGCTCCTCGCCACTGCGCTCGCGGCGGGGGGCTTCAGGTGCCGCTCTCGACGCCCAGGTAGGCCTGCACGATGCGCTCGTCGGCGAGCAGCTCGGCCGCCGGACCGGAGTGCACGACCTCCCCGCTCTGCAGCACGTACCCGTGGTCGGCCGCGCGCAGGGCCCGCCGGGCGTTCTGCTCCACGAGCACGACCGTGGTGCCGGATGCGCGGATCTCCTCGATGACGCGGAAGACCTCGTCGACGATCTTGGGGGCCAGCCCCATCGACGGCTCGTCCATGAGCATGACCTTCGGCCCGGCGACCAGCGCGCGGGCGATGGCCAGCATCTGCTGCTCGCCACCCGAGAGCGCGCCCGCCGGCAGCGCCCGCCGCTCGCCCAGCACCGGGAACCGGTCGTACATGGCGTCGACCGACCGCGCACCGTCGGCCCCCGAGTGCCACGTGCCCAGCTGGAGGTTCTCCTCGATCGTCAGCGTGGCGAGGATCTGCCGGCCCTCGGGCACCTGCACCAGCCCGCGTCCCACCAGCTTGTGGGCGGGGGTGCGGGTGATGTCCTGGCCCTCGAACGTGATCCGCCCGCCGGCCGGCCGCAGGATGCCGGAGACGGCGTTGATGACCGAGGACTTGCCCGCCCCGTTCGCGCCGACCAGCGCCACCAGCGAGCCCTCAGCGGCGCTGAAGGAGACACCCCGCACCGCCTCGACCCGTCCGTAGGTCACCCGCAGGTCCTCCACGGTGAGGATGGGGTCGCTCATGTCGCATCCCTCGTCGCGTCGGGGGTGTCCAGGGTGCCGGAGGCGCCAGGGCGCAGATTCGCGACGGCGTCGGGGGGCGCGTCGCCGGCCCCGGCGGCGGTCGCGCCGGCGCGGGCCCCGGTGCCGTCCGCGTCCTCCTCCGCCGACCCGAGGTAGGCCTCGATGACCGCCGGGTCCGCCGCCACCTCGTCCGGCACCCCGCTGGCGATGACCTCACCGAAGTTGAGGACCACGACCCGGGTGCAGGTCTGGAGCACCATGCCGACGTTGTGCTCGATGAACAAGATGGTGAGCCCGTCCCGCGCCAGCGAGCGGATGAGCTCGGACAGCCGCGCCGCCTCGACGTGGTTCATCCCGGCCGCCGGCTCGTCGAGGATCAGCAGCGACGGGTCCGAGGCCAGCGCACGGGCGATCTCGAGCCTGCGCTGGTCCCCGTAGGAGAGCGATTCGGCCCGGTTGGCGGCGAGCTCGCTGAGCCCGACGCGCTCCAGGCAGCGGGCCGCCTGCCGCAGCGCGGCCTGTTCGTCCCGGCGCGCCGAGGGCAGCCAGAAGAGCCGCCGCAGGAACGTCGGACGGCTGACCAGGTGGGCGCCGACCAGGACGTTCTCCAGGGCGGACAACCGGTTGAACAGCTTGGAGTGCTGGAACGTCCGGCTGACCCCGGCCGCCGCGATGCGGTGGACCGGGGTGCTCCCGACCGTCGTCCCGAGGACCGTGGCGCTGCCCGAGCTCGGCGGCACCAGCCCGCTGATCATGTTGACCAGCGTGGTCTTGCCTGCTCCGTTGGGACCGATCAGGCCGACGACCTCGCCGGCCCGGATCTCCAGGTCCACCCCCCGCACGGCGTGCACGCCGCCGTACTCCTTGCCCAGCCCGGACAGGGTGACCACCGGTTGGCCGGCTTCCGGGTGGCGGCGGCCGGCGAGCCCGGTCGCGTCGTCGTCGGCGGGACCGGACGGCATGCGCGTGCGGCGCGGGATGAGGCTCGCCAGGCCACCCGGCAGGAAGAGGATGACGACCAGCAGCAGCAAGCTGGCGAGGAACGGCCTGATCCAGCCGGCCTCGACCCCGACCGCCCGCTGGATCTCCGGGACGATCGTCTGGAACCCGCTGCCCAGCAGCGGCCCCAGGAACATCGTGGAGCCGCCGACCACCGCCGTGACCAGACCCTCGACTGCCGCCACGAAGTCGAAGTCGTTCGGTGCGATCAGCCGCACGTAGTAGGCGTAGAGGACGCCGTACAGCCCCGCGACGGCACCCGCGGTGATGAACGCCGACAGCCGGTGGCGCCCCACATCGATGCCCATGGACCGTGCGGCGAGCTCGTCCTCGCGGATGGCCTCGAGCGCGCGCCCGTACCGGGACCGCCCCATCCGCCAGAACCAGTAGGCGACCAGCGCGAGCGCCGTCCAGGCCATGCCGACGGTGAGGACCCGCGGCACGCCGAGCCCCTGCGCCCCGCCGGTCCACTCCTGGTTGAGCAGCACCACGCGCACCGCCTCGGCGAAGCCGAGGGTCGCGATGGCGAGGAATACCCCGCGCAGGTGCATCGTCGGCAGGCCGAGGACGACAGCGCCGAGAGCACCGACGGACATGCCGATGGCGACGGCGATCAGCAGCGAGGGGACGTCGCCGACGTCGGCCGGGGCGGGTGCCAGGTAGGCCCCGGAGAACGCCGCCAGAGCGGCGAAGCCGGCCTGGCCGAGGCTGAGCTGCCCGGCGATCAGGACGGCGTAGAAGGAGTAGGCGAAGATCGCGCCCAGCGCGATGAAGGTCAGCGTGGTGGCGTACTGGCCCAGCATCAGACCTCCCGGACCTTCCGCGCGCCGAGCAGCCCCTGCGGGCGCAGCAGCAGGATCACGAACAGCAGGCCGAACGCGATGACGTTCACCCAGGACGAGCCGATGTGCTGCACGGCGAACACCTCGGCCAGGCCGAGCAGCAGCCCCCCGATGAGCGCGCCGGGCAGCGAGCCCATGCCGCCGACGATGATCACGGCCAGGCCCTTGAGCTCGATCGCGGCGCCCATGCCCAGCTGGGCGGTGTTCACGTTGATCGCGAAGAGCACGCCGGCGACCGCGCCGAGCGCCGAGGAGATCGCGAAGGTGACCGCGGTGACCCGGTCGACGTTCACCCCGAGCACCCGCGCCGCCGTCGGGTTCTCCGCGACCGCGCGCATCCCGCGGCCGAGCCGGGTCCGGGTGACCATGTAGGTCAGGCCCACCATCAGGGCGAGGGAGACGGCGAGGATCACCACCTGCACCAGGGTCACCTGGGCGCCGAACACCTCGAACCGGGTGTCCGGGAACGAGCCGGGCGGGAAGCGGCGGGTGTCGGGGCCGTAGCGCCACTGCAGCACCGCGATGAGCATGCCGGCCAGCGCGATCGAGGAGATCAGCCCGGCGAAGTGCGCGTCGGCCCGGTTCTTGAGCGGCCGGAACGCCACGCGCTCGATGACCAGCCCCAGGACGGCGCCGAAGACGAACACGACCGGCAGCGCGGCCCAGAGGGACAGCCCGCCGCGCTCGACCAGCTCGATGCCGACGAAGGCGGAGGCGGCGAAGACCGCGGGGTGGGCGAGGTTCAGCCGGTCGAGGATGCCGAACACCAGCGTGAAGCCGATGGCGAACAACGCGTAGATGGAGCCGATGAAGATGCCGTTGAGGAGCTGCTGCACAGCGTTGCCTGTTCTCGTCGTGGGTGCCGGGGCACGGTAGCCGACACGTGGCCGGGGCCCGGTCCGAGGACCGGGCCCCGGCGGAGTCCCGGCGTGGCGCCGGCCCGTCAGCCGGCCGGCGCCACGCGAGGGGTCACTGCAGGACGGCGAACTGGCCGTTCTCGACGACCTGGACGACAGCCGGGTGGTCGGCGTCCCGGTTCTCGTCGATGGAGAACTCGCCGAGGACGGTGGGCACGTCCTCGATCTGCCCCAGCGCCTCCTGGATGCTGTCCCGCTCGGCGGAGCAGTTGGCGCGCACGGCCTGGTCGACGAGCTTGAGCCCGGTGTAGGCCTGGGCGGCGAACTGGTCGGGCTGCGAGCCGTACTCGGCCTCGTAGGCCTGGAGGAACGCCTGGTTCTCCGGGTTGTCGGAGGCGGAGTTCCAGGCGGCGCCGACGACGACACCTTCAGCCGCCTCGCCCGCGTCGGCCATCAGCCGCGGGTTGTTGAACCCGTTGCCGCCGATGATGGGCACGTCGATGCCGAGCTCGCGCGCCTGGGTCACCAGCGGCACCGCGGCCTCGATCAGCGCCGAGACGACGAGCGCGTCCGGCTCGTTCTCCTGCGCCTGGGTCAGCAGGGCGCGGAAGTCGGTGTCGGACTTGGAGAAGGTGATCGTCTCGCTGATCGTCACGCCCTGGTCCTCCAGCGCGTCGGCGAACGCCTCGTAGCCGGACTCGGTGAACGCGTCGTCGTTGCTGTACATGACCACGACGTCCTCGAGGCCGAACTGCTCGGTGGCGGCCTCGATCGTCTGGGGGATGACCGCCTGCTCGGTGAGGGAGTCGCGGAAGATGTAGTCGCCGATCTCGGTCACCCCCTCGGCCGTGTTGGAGATGCCCAGCACCGGCACGCCGGCCTCCTGGGCGATCGGGTCCGCCTGGACGGCGGCGTTGGACAGCGTGGGCCCGATGATCAGGCTCACGCCGTCGTTGACGAACTCGTCGAAGAGCGTGATCGCCTGACGGGGGTCGGTCTGGTCGTCCTCGATCGTCAGGTCGTAGGTGACGCCGCCCTGCTCGGCCAGCTCCGAGGCGGCGAGCTCCAGGCCGCGCTGCTGCGACTCGCCGTAGCTGGCCGCAGCACCGGTCAGGCTGAGCACCGCGCCGAGGGGCACCTCGCCCTCGATGGTGCACGACTCCCCGCTGCCCTCGCCGGTGAGCCCGGCGGCGGACTCCCCGCCGCCGGACTCACCGGAGCCGCAGGACGCGAGGAGGAGGGCCGCGGCGCCGGCCGCGGCGACGGTGTGGAGCTTGGTGCGCATGTCTCTCCCTTGTCGAGAACGACGACCGGCCGACCGCGAGGAGGCGGCCGCGCGACACTGGCGGACGGGCCCGTCCGGGGCACCGGGCGTCGTGGGCCGACCGGAGCCGGTCGGCTGGTTACGGGGGTCACAGTAGGCACCTACCGGCGCACCTCCGGCAGGGGCTGCGCAAGCGTGCCCAGAACGTGACCGTCCGGAACTCGGCGAGCTGCGCGTCGGCGGCTCGGGGAGCTGGGCCGATGACGCCGGGTGCAGGATGGGCCGTCCCCTCTCCCCCTCCCGGAGGTCCCCGATGCCCGTACCCCCCACCCCGGCGAGGACGTAGTGCGTCCCGCTCGCGCCGCCCGGTCGGGCGGCCCCGCCTCCGGATCCGTCCTCCTCCCGCATCTCTCCCGCCGCACCCTGCTGGCCGGCACCGGTGCCGCCGTCGCCGCCGTGCTCGCCGGCTGCTCCGGCACCTCGACCGCCGCACCCGGCTCCCCCGGCCCGCTGCGCATCGGCGCCATCCCCGACCAGGACCCCGAGGTCCTGCAGCGGCAGTTCCGCACGGTGGCCGCCTCCCTCGCCGCCGCCCTCGACCTGGAGACCGAGTACCGGCCGGTGACCGACTACGCCGCCGCCGTCTCGCTGTTCCGCACCGGTGACCTGGACCTCGTCTGGTTCGGCGGGCTCACCGGTGTCCAGGCCCGGTTGCAGACCCGCGGCGCCGTCCCGATCGCCCAGCGCGACATCGACGAGGAGTTCCACTCGGTCTTCGTCGTCAACACCGCCACCGGGCTCGCGCCGGCCGACGACCTGCGCCCGCTGGCCGGTCTCCGGTTCACCTACGGCAGCGAGACCTCCACCTCCGGCCGCCTCATGCCCGCCTACTACCTGCGCGAGGCCGGCGTGGATCCCGGGGGCTTCCCCGGCGGGCCCGGCTTCTCCGGCTCGCACGACGCCACGATCGCCCTCGTCGCCTCGGGGACGTACCAGGCCGGCGTGCTCAACGAGCAGGTGTGGCGGTCGCGGTCGGAGGACGGCGAGGTGGACCCCGCGGTGACCGCCTACGCCCGCACCCCGGCGTACCACGACTACCACTGGCTGCTCGGCCCCGGCGCCGTCGAGCGCTTCGGCGACGACCTGGCCGGGCGGCTCACCGGCTGGTTCACCGGGCTGTCCGCCGACGACCCGGACGACGCCGCGGTGCTCGAGCTGTTCGGCGCGGGTTCCTTCATCCCGACCGAGGCGGCGAACTACCGGCAGATCGAGGAGATCGGCCGCGACCTCGGGCTGGTCAGCTGAGCGAGGCCGTCCGGCTCACCGGTGTCGAGGTCCGCTTCGGCGGCACCGCCGCCCTCGCCGGGGTGGACCTCGCGGTGGCCGCGGGCGAGCGGGTCGCCGTCGTCGGCGCCTCGGGTGCGGGCAAGTCGACGCTGCTCGGGGTGCTCAACGGCTCGGTGCCGCCGACGGCCGGATCGGTGCGGGTGCTCGGCCACGACCCGGCGACCCTGCGCGGCCGGGAGCTGCGCCGGCTGCGGGCGCGCACGGGCACGGTCCACCAGCACCTGGAGCTGGCCGGGCAGCTGCGCGTGGTGCACAACGTCAACGCGGGGCGGCTGGCCTCCTGGTCGGCCGCCCGCGCCGCGTGGTCGCTGGTCCGGCCGCAGGGCACCGGCGACGTGCTGGGTGCGCTGGCCCGCGTCGGGCTGGCCGACCGGGCGTACGAGCGCACCGACCGGCTCTCCGGTGGTCAGCGGCAGCGGGTGGCCCTGGCCCGGCTGCTGGTGCAGCGGCCCGAGCTCGTGCTGGCCGACGAGCCGGCGTCGGCGCTGGACCCGGCGCTGGCCGACACGGCGCTCGCCCTGCTCGGCGAGCTGGCGACCGGGCGCGGCGGCGCGCTGCTGGCCTGCCTGCACGACCCGGCGCTGGCGCTGCGGCACTGCGACCGGGTCGTCGGGCTGGTGGACGGGCGGGTGGCGCTGGACGCCCCGGCCCACGCCCTCACTGTGGCGGAGCTGGAGGGCTTCTACGGGGTGAGCCGGTGACCGCCGTCCTGGAGCGGCCCGCGCCGCCGGCTCCGCGGCTGCGCCGCGACCGCCGGCGGTGGGCCTGGGGGCTGGGCGCCCTCGCGCTCGTGGGCTGGGCGCTGGCCGGCAGCGGCCTGTTCACCGGGCCGGTGCTGAACCCGGCCGGCACCGGGCAGGTCGGCCGCTTCCTCGGCGCCGCCGTCCGGCCGGAGCTGGGCGCGGAGTTCCTCGGCGTCGTCGCGGGCTCGACCCTGGTGACCGTCGCCTACGCCGTGCTCGGCGCCGGGCTGGCCGTGCTGATCGGTGCGCTGGGTGCGGTCCCGGCGTCCCGCACGACGTGGGGACGGCGGCGCACCGGCTGGCTGCTCACCCGCGGCGGGCTGGCGCTGCCGCGCGGCCTGCACGAGGCGGTGTGGGGCCTGCTGCTCGTGAACGTGCTGGGCCTGGACCCGTGGGTCGGGGTGCTGGCGATCGCCGTGCCCTACGGGGCGATCACCGCCAAGGTCTTCGCGGACCTGCTGGACGAGGTGCCGCGCGGGGCGTACCGGGCACTGCTCGCCGCCGGGGCCGGCCGCGGGACGGCGGCGCTCTACGGCCTGCTCCCCGCGGCCGCGGGCGGGCTGCTCTCCTACTCCTTCTACCGGCTGGAGTGCGCGGTGCGCTCCGCCGTCGTCCTCGGCCTGGTCGGCGCCGGCGGGCTGGGCTACCAGCTCGCGCTCTCCTTCACCTCGCTGCGCTGGGAGCAGGTGTGGACGACGGTCTACGCGCTGGCGCTGCTGTGCCTGGTCGCCGACGTCGCCGGCCGGGCGGTGCGCCGCCGCGTCGCCGCACCGCGACCCGGGCCGCAGCGCGACCCGGTGCTCACCGGTGCCGTGCTGGCGGTCCTTGCGCTGACCGGCTGGGCGGTCTGGTACCTGGCGCTATCCCCCGCCGCCCTGGTCTCCGAGCGCACCCGCGAGCAGGTCGCCTGGGTCGCCTCGGCCGCGTGGCCCCCGGCGACCGACGGCGACCTGCTCGCGGCGGTGTGGGCGGCGTCGGTGGAGACGGTGCGGATGTCGGTGCTGGCGGTGGCGTTCGCGACGACGGGGGCGGTCGCGCTGGCCGGGCTCGCGGCGCGGCCGGGGCGCCCGGCCGGTCCCGGGCGCGCCGCGCTCGGGGTGCTCACCCGCGTCGGGCTGCTCCTGCTGCGCGCCGTCCCCCCACCGGTGTGGGCGCTGGTGCTCCTGTTCGTGCTGCTCCCCGGAGTGCTGCCCGGGGCCCTCGCGCTCGGCGTCTACACCCTCGGTGTGCTGGGGCGGCTGGTCGGCGAGGCGGTCGAGGAGGCCGACCGGCGCCCCGGCGAGGCGCTACGGGCCGCTGGTGCGCCACCTGCCGCCCGGTGGCTGTACGGCAGCGTGCCCGCGCTGGCCGGCCCGGTGCTGGCGCTGGCGCTGTACCGGTGGGAGGTGGTCGTGCGGGACACGGTGCTGGTCGGCCTGCTCGGCGCCGGCGGGATCGGCGTCCTGCTCTCGGCGGCGACGTCGTCGTTCGACTGGCCGGCGGTCACCACCGTGCTGGTCGCGATCGTGCTGCTCACCGTCGCCGTCGACCTGGTGGGAGCCCGCGCCCGCGCCGCCCTGCGATGACACCGCGCCCCTCCGGGCCGCACCACGACCACGTGCCGTCCCCAGCTGCGACGAGTGCGTCCGTCCACCGCGCCGGGAACCCTCCGGCCCCACGCCACGGTGAACCGTGCTCTCTACCCCCAGCGGGTGCGGGCGGAGAGGGCGGCGAGCGCGGCCGCACCGGCCGTGGAGGTGCGCAGCACCTCGGGGCCCAGCCGGACCGCCTCGGCCCCGGCCGCGCGGAACGCGACCACCTCGCCGTCGGAGAGCCCGCCCTCCGGGCCGACGACGACCACCACGGTCCCCGACGCGGGCACCGCCAGGCCGGCCAGCGGCCGCCGGGCCTGCTCGTGCAGGACGACGGCGAGGTCGGCCTCGGCGAGCATGCCGGCGACCTCGCGGGTGCTCATGGGCTCGGTGACCTCGGGCAGCCGCGGCCGGCGGGACTGCTTGCTCGCCGCCCGGGCCGCCGCCCGCCACTTGGCGACGCCCTTGCCGACCCGGTCGTCGCGCCAGCGGGTCACGCAGCGGGCGGCCTGCCACGGCACGATCCGGTCGACGCCGAGCTCGGTGGCCAGGTCCACCGCGAGCGGGCCCCGGTCCCCCTTGGGCAGCGCCTGGACGAGCACGAACTCCGGATCGGGCGCGGGCACCTCGAACCGGTCCCGGACGGCGACGCGCAGGCCCGCGGGCCCCGCGTCGACGACCTCACCCGCGGCGACCGCCCCGGCGCCGTCCCCCACGCGCACCCGCTCGCCGGGTTGCAGCCGCAGCACGTCGACGGCGTGCCGGCCCTCCTGTCCCGCGACGAGGAGCTCCTCGCCGTCGGGCAGCTCGTCGAGCAGGAACAGCGGGGCGCCGTCGAGCTCGGGGGCCTCGGTCACCGGTCAGCGCCCGTGGAACGCATCGCGGACCCGGGAGAACAGGCCGCCCTGCGCCTCGCGGTCGGCGCCGGGCTGGTCCTCGCCCCGCAGCGCGGCCAGCTCGCGCAGCAGCTTCTCCTGCTCGCCGTCGAGCCGGGTCGGCGTCTGCACCTCGACGTGCACCAGCAGGTCCCCGCGGCCCGTGGCCCGCAGCCGCGGCGCCCCGTGCGCGCGCAGGGTGAGCACGCTGCCCGACTGGGTGCCCGGGCGGATGTCGAGCTCCTCCTCGCCGTCGAGCGTCTTGAGGTTGAGCGTCGTGCCCAGCGCCGCGGCAGTCATCGGCAGGGTGACCCGGCAGTGCAGGTCCTCGCCGTCGCGGGTGAACACCTCGTGCGGGCGCTCGTGCACCTCCACGTACAGGTCGCCGGCCGGCCCGCCGCCGGGGCCGACCTCGCCCTGGCCGGTGAGCCGGATGCGCATCCCGTCCTCCACGCCGGCCGGCACCTTGACCGACAGGGTGCGGCGGGCCCGCACGCGACCGTCGCCGCCGCACTTCGGGCACGGCTGCGGGATGACCTGGCCGGTGCCCGAGCAGGTCGGGCAGGGGCGGCTGGACACGACCTGGCCGAGGAAGCCGCGCTGCACGCTCTGCACCTCGCCGCGCCCGGAGCAGGTGCCGCAGGTCGCCGGGTGGGTGCCGGGCGCGGTGCCGGCCCCGGTGCAGGCGTCGCAGAGGACGGCGGTGTCGACGGTGAGGTCCTTGGTGGTGCCGAAGACGCTCTCGTCGAGCTCCAGCTCCACCGGGATGAGCGCGTCCCGCCCGGCCCGCGTGCGGCTGCGCGGCCCGCGGGTGGCCGCCCCGCCGAAGAAGGCGTCCATGATGTCGCCCAGGCCGCCGAAGCCGGCGCCGCCGAAGCCACCGGCACCCCCCGCCCCCGCGTCGAAGGGGTCACCGCCGAGGTCGACGATCCGGCGCTTCTCCGGGTCGGTCAGCGCCTCGTAGGCGCGGGTGACCTCCTGGAAGCGCTCCTTGGCCTCCGGATCGGGGTTGACGTCGGGGTGGAGGTCGCGGGCCAGCCGCCGGTAGGCGCGCTTGATGTCCTGGTCGGTCGCGCCCTGGGCGAGGCCCAGCACGCCGTAGTAGTCGGTCGCCATCGAAGGTGTCTCGTCCTCAGCTCTCGGCCAGCAGGTGGCCGACGTAGCGGGCCACGGCTCGCACCGCGGCCATGTTCCCTGGGTAGTCCATGCGCGTCGGCCCCACGACGCCGAGGCCGCCGAGCGCCCGGTCGCCGGAGCCGTACCCGACGGTGACCAGCGAGGCCCCCGTCAGCGCCTCGTGCGCGTTCTCCTCGCCGATGCGGACCAGCACGGTGCCGGCGTCGACCTCGCTCATCAGGCGCAGGACGACGACCTGCTCCTCGAGCGCCTCCAGCAGCGGCCGCAGCGTGCCGGAGAAGTCGGTGCCGCCGCCACGGGCGAGGTTCGCCGTCCCGCCGATGACCAGCCGGTCCTCGCTCGGCTCGACGAGGGTCTCGACGAGCGTGGCGCTGACGGCGGCGACCAGCCCCCGCAGGTGCAGCGGCGCCGTCTCCAGCAGGACGGGCACCTTGTCGCCGGCCTCGGCGAGCTTCACCCCGGCGAACGCGGCGTTCAGCAGCGCCCGCAGCTCGGGGACGGCGGTGGCGTCGACGTCGGGCGGGCAGTCGACGACCCGCTGCTCCACCCGCCCGGTGTCGGTGATCAGCACCAGCAGCAGCCGGCCGACCGCCACCTGCACGACCTCGAGGTGACGGACGGCGCTGCGCGACAGCGCCGGGTACTGGACGACCGCCACCTGGCGGGTCAGCTGGGCGAGCAGCCGCACGGTGCGGCCGAGCACGTCGTGCAGGTCGACGGCGCCGTCGAGGAAGCGCTCGATCGCCCGGCGCTCCGCGGCCGACAGCGGCTTCACCGCCGAGAGCCGGTCGACGAAGAGCCGGTAGCCCTTGTCGGTGGGCACCCGGCCGGCGCTGGTGTGCGGCTGGGTGATGTAGCCCTGCTCCTCCAGCACCGCCATGTCGTTGCGGATCGTCGCCGGCGAGACGCCGAGGTCGTGCCGCTCGGCGAGGGCCTTGCTGCCCACCGGGTCGTTGGTGGAGACGAAGTCCTGGACGATGGCCCGGAGGACCTCCAGGCGGCGTTCGTCGTGCGCCACGGTGACACCTCCCCGTACCGGTCGACGTGCCGTGCCGCACCACCGGGGCGCGGGACCACCACCGGTCCCGGGCCACGCCCGGCCTGGCACTCGCACGGACAGAGTGCCAGGCCAGCATACGCCTAGGACGTCGTCCCCCACCGGCGCTCGCGGGCCCGCGGAGGGACCGGCCGGAGCGGGGCGCGGTCCGGTGCCGGCGGCTAGGCTGGGGGTGGTCGGTGCCCCTGGCCGGGGCGGAGAGCGGGAGGTCGGTCCCCTGATCTTCAAAGGCGTGCGCAACGGCCGCCCCTATCCCGACCACGGGCTCTCCCCACGCGACTGGGCGATGATCCCGCCGCGCCAGGTCCGGCTGGACACGCTGACCACCACCAAGCGCGAACTGGCCCTGGACGCGCTGCTCGCCGACGACTCGACCTTCTACGGCGACCTCTTCCCGCACGCGGTGCAGTGGCACGGCGAGCTCTACCTGGAGGACGGGCTGCACCGGGCGCTGCGCGCGGCGCTGCAGCAGCGCAACGTCATCCACGTGCGTGTGCTGGACCTGGACGCGCTCGCCCCGGTGCGGGCACCCGAGGGCCCGAGCACCGCCTCCCTGCCCGCGCAGCCCCCGGTCCCCGGCCCGCGCGGCCGCTGACGGCTACAGCCAGCCCTTCTCCTCCGCGACGCGGGCCGCCTCCACCCGGGTGCGGGCGCCGGTCTTGCCGATCGCCGAGGAGAGGTAGTTGCGCACCGTCCCCTCGGAGAGGAACAGCCGGCCCGCGATGTCGGCCACGGTCGCGCCGTCGGCCGCGGCCCGCAGCACGTCCGCCTCCCGCGACGACAGCGGCGTCGCGCCGATCGCCAGCGCGGCGGCGGCGAGGTCGCGGTCGATGATCCGCTCCCCCGCCATGACGGCCCGGATGCCCTGGGCGAGCTCGCTCACCGGGGCGTCCTTGACCAGGAACCCGGCGGCGCCGACCTCCATGGCCCGGCGCAGGAAGCCCGGCCGCCCGAAGGTGGTGAGGATGACCGCGCGGCACCCGGGCAGCGCCGTGGCGAGCTCCCGGGCCGCGGTCAGGCCGTCGGCACCGGGCATCTCGATGTCCAGCAGCGCCACGTCGGGACGGTGCTCGACGGCGGCCGCCACCACGGCGTCCCCCCGCCCCACCTCGGCCACCACCTCGATGTCGTCCTCGAGCTCCAGCAGCGCCCGCAACGCCCCGCGGACCATCGTCTGGTCCTCGGCGATGAGCACCCGGATCACGACGCCGTCACCGGCGAAGCGGCGACCGGGCTGGTCAGCGGCACCGACGCGGTGAGCCGGAAGCCGGAACCGGCGTCCGCGCCGTGGTCCAGCCGGCCCCCCACCGCGGCGAGACGCTCGGCGAGCCCGCACAGCCCGGCGCCGGCCGGGGCGTCCCCGCCGCGACCGTCGTCGGCGACGGTCAGCTCGACGGCGTCGTCGCCGGTCCGCAGGGTCACCGTCACCGACCGCGCCCCGCTGTGCCGCAGCACGTTGGTGGTCGCCTCGCGCACGACCCAGCCGAGCACGGCGTCGACCGGCCCGGGCAGCGACCGCCCGGGCGCCGGCGCCCGGAGCGCGATGCCGGCCGCCGACAGCGCGGACCGCGCCTCGGCCAGCGCCTGGGCGAGGTTCACCTGGCGGTAGCCGCTGACCGCGTCGCGCACCTCGGCGAGCGCCCGCCGCGCCGCGGCCTCGACGTCGGCCATCTCCTGGCGGGCTCGGGCGGGGTCGCGCTCGGCGAGCCGGCCGGCCAGCTCGCTCTTGAGCGCGATCAGGGACAGGCTGTGCCCGAGCAGGTCGTGCAGGTCGCGGGCGAAGCGCAGCCGCTCCTCGGCCACGGCGTTGCGCGCCAGCTCCTCCCGGGCCTCCACCAGCTCGTTGTTCACCGAGATCAGCTGCCGCATGCCGCGGAGCGCGAACGCGGTGAGCACGCACATCACCGGCAGGATGAAGACCTCGCCGAGGACGCCGTGCGCGGCCAGCACCCCGGCGCAGACGGCGCCGGCCCCGAGGACCGCCGGCCAGACCCACCGCTGCGGCAGGGCCACCGAGGCCGCGGCGGAGACGTAGATCATCAACCCGGCCCAGGCGGGGCCCAGCCAGACCGCCAGCCCGACACCGATGACGGCGACGACCGCCAGCGGCACCCGGGGCCAGTCGCGGCGCTCGCCGAAGGCGTCCCCGAAGATGCCGAGGTAGACGACGGTGAAGGCGACCAGCCCCGCGGCCGCCACGAGCTGCACCGGCAGCGGCCTCGGCGTGCTGACCAGGTCGGCGACCGGGAAGACCTGGAACAGCAGCCAGGGCACGGCCCAGCCCAGGCGCTGCCAGCGGTTCGGGAGACCCACGGGGCGCACGGTAACCGGGCTCAGCCCGCGACCGCGTGCAGCGGCCGCTCCCGGGCGACGGAGACCGCGATCAGCCCGAAGGCGGCGGTGAAGCCGGCCATCGCCAGGACCGCCCCCGCCGCGGGCCAGCCCCCGGCCGCCACGCCGCGGCCCAGCTCGGCGTACCAGTAGGACGGCAGCGTGTAGGCCAGCCCGCGCATCGCCTCGGGCAGAATCTCCACGGGCCACCACAGCCCGCCGAGGGCCGCCAGCACGACGCCCAGGATGCCGATCGCACCTCCGGCGGCCTTCTCGTCCAGCGCCAGCCCGACCAGCAGCCCCAGCGCCACGAACGCCGCCGACCCGGCCCAGAGCACCGCCAGCAGCGCCAGCCAGGTGCCGGCGGGCAGCTGCACCCCGTTGACGAACCGCCCGACGAACGCGACCACCAGCAGGCTCGGCAGCGCCAGCAGCACCCCGACGACGACGTCGACGGCGAACACCTGCGTCTGCGGCACGGGCGTGACGCGGAGCTGGCGCAGCCACCCCGAGGCGCGGTCGAACGAGATGCGGATGGTCGCGCCCAGGGAGGCGCCGATGGCTCCGTACGCCATCATCGAGACCATGATCGACGCCGAGACCTCCTGACGCTCGGCCACCCCCGGCATCTGCCCGCCGATGATCTTCGTCAGGAAGATCGTGAACAGCGCCGGCAGCAGCACGGTGAAGAAGACGAACTGCTTGTTGCGCGCCACCCGGCGCAGCTGGAAGGCGAAGAGCGGGTTCACCGGGTCGCTCCGATCGTGGTCTGCCGGCGGGCGGGGAGGAGGGAGAGGACGGCGTCCTCGAGGGAGGCGCCGCGCACCTCGAGGTCGGGCAGCCCGCCGTCGGCGAGCAGGGCGCGCAGGGTGGCGTCGGCATCCGTCGTCGCCAACCGGACGGTGCCGCCCTGCCAGGTCACCGCCGTGACGCCCGGGACGCCCTCGAACCGCTGCCCGGGGGCGGCGGTGAAGGAGACGGTGCGCCCGCCGACGCCGGACTTGATCTCGGCCGCGGTCCCGTCGGCGACGACGCGGCCACCGGCCACGACCACCACCCGGTCGGCGACGGCGTCGGCCTCGTCGAGGTGGTGGGTGGCGAAGACGACGGTGTGCCCGCGCCCGGCCAGGCCGCGCATCGTCGTCCAGAAGGCGCGGCGGGCCTCGACGTCCATGGCGGAGGTCGGCTCGTCCAGGAGCAGCAGCGGCGGGGCGCCGACGAGCGCCAGCGCCAGCAGCACGCGCTGGCGCTGCCCGCCGGAGAGCGCCTCCACCGGCCGGTCGAGCAGGCCGTCGATGCCCGCGGTGGTGACCAGGTCGGCCTGCGGCCAGGTGCCCTCCCCCGCGGCCCGCCCGAAGCTCCGCCGGACCAGGTCCAGCACCTCGCCGACGCGGGTCTCCGTGGGCAGGCCGCCGTGCTGCAGCATCGCGCCGATGCTCCCGGCGCGGACCGCGTCCCGTGGGGTGCGGCCGAGCACGCGCACCTCCCCGGCCGAGGGGTTGAGCAGGCCGAGGACGGCGTTCACCGTCGTCGACTTGCCGGCTCCGTTCGGCCCGAGCAGGGCGACGGTCTGGCCGCGCGGGATGGTGAGGTCGAGGGAGTCGACGGCGACCGCGTCGCCGTAGCGGACGGTGAGCCCGCGGATCTCGAGGGCGGGTGCGGGAGGCATGGGACGAGCCTGCCGCGCGGGCGGGCGGCCGGAGTAGTGCCGGACGTCGCCGGCCGCGTCTGACATCCGTCAGGTGCGGCCGGCGACGACGACGAGGCTCAGGCGGCGGCGGTGCAGGCGACGCAGGTGCGCGCGAACGGGCGCAGCTCCAGCCGCTCCTCGGGGATGGCGGTGCCGCACCCGGTGCAGCGGCCGTAGGTGCCCTCGTCGATGCGGGCGAGCGCGGCGTCGATCTCCTCGATGGTGCGCTGCAGGTCGGCGCTGCGGCGCTGGGCGACCGGGTCGGGCACCGAGGTGGCGCACTCGACGAGCGCCTCCTCGCGCTGCTGGACGGCCTCGGCGCGCTGGCCCTCCAGGAGGAGGCGGAAGCGGTCGGCCGGGGCGGCGGTCGGGCTGTCGATGCTGGCGGACATGCGTGGATCTCCTTCGAGGGGAACGCAGGATGACGCGGTCACCGGTCGGTGGCGCGTCGGGGCTGGTGGTCGTGACCCGGCGGGCGGGTCAGGAGCGACGCGGCGGGGCGCGGTCCTGGCTGCGGCGCAGGACGTCGAGGCCCCGGAGGCCACGGGCGCGGCGGTTCATCGCGAGAGCGAGCCGGGCGCCGCCGGTCAGGGTGAAGGGCGGGTGCACGGAGGGGTGCGCTGCTGGTGCGGACACCGACGCCCCCCTCCGTGCCACCCGGCCTCGTTGCCGGAACGGGCACCATAACCGACGATCGCGTCTCGCATAGCACCCTTTCGGGTGACCGGTTCCCCGGCAGCCGCCATCGGCCCTGTCCCGAGGCCCCGTCCCGAGGCTCGTCCCGAGCCTGCGAGGGATGAGGAGGACGGGGTCCTCAATCGGTGAGGTCGCGGACGACCGCGTCGGCGAGCAGCCGGCCGCGGTCGGTCAGCACGGCGCGCCCCGCGGCGTGCGCACCGGGCTCGAGCAGCCCGCCGGCGACCGCAGCCGCCGCCCGGACGCGCCCGCCGGCGGTGAGCGCGGTCAGCGGCAGCCCGGCGCGCAGGCGCAGCCCGAGCATCACCGCCTCGAGGGCCCGGTCGGCGTCGTCGAGCACCTCGGCGTCCTGCGCCGGGCTCTCACCGCGGGCCAGCCGGTCGGCGTAGGCCGCGGGGTGCTTGACGTTCCACCAGCGCACCCCGCCGACGTGGCTGTGCGCTCCCGGCCCGATCCCCCACCAGTTGGCGTTGGCCCAGTACAGCTCGTTGTGCCGGCAGCGCGCGGCCGCGGAGGTGGCCCAGTTGGACACCTCGTACCACTCGAACCCGGCCCGGCGCAGGGTCGCGTCGGCCTGCTCGTAGCGGTCGGCCAGCACGTCGTCGTCGGGCATGGGCAGCTCGCCGCGCTTGACCCGGCGGGCGAGCTTGGTGCCCTCCTCGACGATGAGCGCGTAGGCGCTGACGTGGTCGACCGGCGAGGCGAGGACGGCGTCGAGCGAGGCCGCCCAGTCGGCGTCGGTCTCCCCCGGCGTGCCGTAGATCAGGTCGAGGTTGACGTGCTCGAACCCTGCCGATCGGGCCTCGTGCGCCGCCTCGACCGCGCGGCCTGGGGTGTGCCGCCGGTCCAGGGCGGCGAGCACGTGCGGTGCGGCCGACTGCATGCCGAGGCTCACGCGGGTGAAGCCGGCGGCGCGCAGCCGGTCCAGCGACGCGGGCGACACCGTCTCCGGGTTGGCCTCGGTGGTCACCTCGACGTCGTCGGCGACGGGGAAGAGCTCCCGGACGGCGGCGAGCACCGCGGCGAGGTCCTCCGCGGGCAGCAGCGTGGGCGTGCCCCCGCCGACGAAGACGGTGGAGACGGTGGGCAGCTCCGGGCCGAGGGTGCGGGCGGCGCGCTGCAGCTCCGCGATCGCGGTGCCGGCGTACTCGCCGCGGTTGGCGCCGGGCCCGAGCTCCTCGGAGGTGTAGGTGTTGAAGTCGCAGTAGCCGCAGCGGGTCGCGCAGAACGGCACGTGCACATAGAGGCCGAACGGCGTGGTCGCGAGCCCCTCGCGGGCACCGGGGGGGAGCAGGTCGGGGCCGGGCGAGCCGGACGGCGGGCCGGCGTCGTCGATCAGCGGCAGGACGGTGTTCATCTGCTCCCAGTGTGCCGCGCCGGCGCGCGGGGGCGGCAGGATGCCGGGCGTGACCTCCGACCGAGTGCTGCAGGTGTCCCTCTCGCGCGGCGTCGCCACCCTGACGCTGGACTCCCCCGCCAACCGCAACGCGCTCTCCCGCGCGATGCGGGCGCAGCTGCGGGAGGCGCTGGCCGACGCGCTGGCCGACGACGCGGTGCGGGTGGTCGTCCTCGACCACACCGGCCGGGTCTTCTGCTCGGGGATGGACCTCTCCGAGGCCGCCGGCGGCTCCTCGGAGGACCAGGGGGTGCGCGAGTTCCCCGAGCTTCTGGAGCTGCTCTGGTCGGCGCCCAAGCCCGTCGTCGCGGTGGTGCGCGGACCGGCGCGGGCCGGAGGGGTCGGGCTGCTGGCCTCCTGCGACGTCGTCGTCGCGGCGTCGTCGGCCACCTTCGCCTTCTCCGAGGTGCGCCTGGGCCTGGTGCCGGCGGTGATCTCCGCCGTCGTCCTGCCGCGGATGACGACGCACGTGGCGCACCGGCTGATGCTCAGCGGCGAGGTGTTCGACGCGGCGACCGCGGCCGCCGGCGGGCTGGTCGACCTGGTGGCCGCCGACGACGAGGTCGACGCGGTGCTCGCCGGGCAGCTGACCGCCCTGGCCGCGGGTGCGCCCGTGGCCCTGGCCGAGACCAAGCGGCTGCTGCGGGCTCGCCAGCCCGGGCTCTCCTTCGAGCCGTTGCTCGACCTCTCGGCGCGGTTCTTCGCGGGCGAGGAGGGGCAGGAGGGGATCGCGGCGTTCCGCGCGAAGCGCCCCGCCCGCTGGGTGCCGGCCGCCGACGACCCCACCCGGGGCCAGTAGCGCTCTGCCCACCCCGGGTGGGCAGAGCACGAGGTCGCCGGGTGCGGAACCGTGGGAGGACGTAGGTGGCGATCAGCTGACGCGGGGGCTCACCGCTTCCCGCTACCGCGCGGGCAGACCCTCGCGGAGCCGGGGAACGCCCGGGCCGGAGAGCCGGTCCACGGCCGCCGCCGTCCGGCCGGTCAGCAGGAGGAGCAGCGCGTCGATCGGCCCTTCCACGCGCTGCCCTTCACCCGCCGCCCAGTCGGCGTCGGTCGCCACCAGCCGCAGGCCGGAGAGCCGTCGCCGGGTGTGGAAGGTGGTGGACATCGGCCACGGCATGGTCCACACCCGGGTCGCCGCGGTCACGGCGGCGTCCACCGGCATCGGACGCGGGCGACCGAGCGGCAGGGCGATGTCCTGCCCGTGCACCAGGACGTCGAGCAGCGGTTCGAGGTGGCTGATCCCCGGGGCCTTGCGCCGCGAGCCGGCCATCCCGCGGATCCCGGCGACCAGCTGCTCCCGCGGGACGGCGGCGGCGTGCCGGACGGCGCTGTCGTGGATCATCCGCTGCAGGCTGCCGCCCGCACGGACGAGGTCGGCAGTGGCCCGCGCCGGTCCGGTCTGCGCCAGGGCGAGGTGGGCGGCCACGTCCCGCACCCGCCAGCCCGCGCAGAGCGACGGGTGCTCCCACTCCGCCTCGGTGAGCCCGTCCAGCAGGTCGGCGAGGTCGAGCCGCTGCTGGTCGATGGTCGCCCAGACGGCGTCGACGTCCATGGTCAGGATCGGCTGCGGTCGCATGGCGCGCTCCCCGGAACTAGTAAGATCCCCGAAGCAAAGTAGTTCGAAATCCTGACTTCTGTCAAGAAGGGTGCCGATGACCGAGGATCCGATCGAGCCGCCGCTCGGCGTCCTGCTCTTCATCCCCTACCGGGCGCTGGAGAACCGGGTGCTCGAGGTGCTCGGCGCCGCCGGGTTCGACGACTTCACGCTCGCGCAGGCCCGGGTCATGCAGCGGATCGGCCCTTCCGGCACGCGGCTGACCGAGCTGGCGGAGGCGGCGCAGGTGACCAAGCAGACGGCCAGCCACCTGGTCGACCAGCTCGAGCGCACCGGCTACGTCCGGCGCACCCCCGACCCGACCGACGCCCGTGCCCGGCTGGTACGCCTCGCCGAGCGCGGCACGGCCGCGCAGGCGGTCGCCGCCTCCGTCGTCGCCGACGTGGAGGCGGAGTGGCGCACCCACCTCGGGGAGCGCCGGTGGCAGCAGCTGCGGGATGCCCTCACGAGCCTGCGCGAGGTGACCGACCCCTACCGCTGAGGAGCGGCCGGCAGCTGGTTGCCGCGCAGTGGACGCCCACCCCCGGACGCTCTGCCTCTGAGTGCCCGGGCGCTCAGAGGCAGAGTCACCGGGAGGTCCACCTACCGGAGGCGGCGGGTGTTGTCGGGCAGCCGCTGGGTGACGCCCCGGCCGTCCAGCCACTCCGCGAGCGGGACGGCGACCCGGCGGCTGGTGCCCCACGCCTGGCGGGCCTGGCTGAGCGTGAACGGCTGGGGCACCGCCGCCAGCCGCTCGCGCGCCACCGCCTCGACGCCGGGCGCCAGGTAGACGCCCTCCCCCACGCGCACGAGCTGACCGCTGCGCACCGCCGCGGCGAGCTCCCGGCTGCCCAGCCCGGCAGCCACCAGCTCCGGGGCCTCCGGCGCCGCGAACGGGTCGGCGGCGAGGCGCGCGCGGACGGCGTCGACCGCCCGCTGCACCTCCGGTGGCAGCGCGGCGGCGCCGTCGACGACCCGGCCCCCGCGCAGCACGAGCGGCTCGCGGACCAGCGCCGGGACGAGTTCTGCGTCGGGCAGATCCAGCGCCCGCCGCACCACCTCGGCCGGCGGCCCGGGCTCCAGCGGCCGCAGGCGCCGGTAGCGCGTGACGACCTCGGGCACCCGGGCGGCGAGCTCGTCGGCGAGCCCGGCCGCCAGCAGCCACGGCCCGTGCCGCGTCGCCCCGGCGGGGACCGGCCAGCCCATCGCGGCGAAGTCGGCGGCACGGACCACCCGGCGGCGGGCCAGGGCGGCGGTGGCGCCGTCCGCCCCGTCCGGCTGGGCCGCGAGCTCGGCGGCCCGGCGCCGCGCGGCACCGCGGCGTCGCAGCTCGGGCGGGTCGACGTCGCGCACGTCGGCACCGAGCACCCGGCGGGCGCCGGGGTCGCGCAGCAGCAGCCGGTCCCCGACCCGCAGCGGCAGCGGCGCGGCCAGGCGCAGGCGCACGGCCGCGCCGTCGAGCGGGCGCAGCCGCGCCCCCACGGTCGCCGAGCCGACATGCACCACCGGGCCGGCCGGCAGCCGGTCGTCGGGCACCGCGGTCAGCGTGACGTCGACGACGTCGGTCAGCCGGAAGGCGCCGGGCGTGAGCAGCGCGTCGCCCCGGGCCAGCTCCTCCACCGCGACGCCGCGCAGGTTGAGCGCCACCCGCGCGGTGGCCGTGGCCCGCTCCACCGGTTCGCCGAGGGACTGGACGCCGCGCACGGTCACCTCGCCGTCGCCCAGGACGAGCCGGTCGCCCGCCGCGACGGCGCCGGCGGCGAGCGTGCCGGTGACCACGGTGCCGGCGCCCTTGATGGTGAAGGCCCGGTCGATCCACAACCGGACCGGCGCGGCAGGGTCCGGGGCGGGCAGCCCGCCGAGCAGGTGCTCCAGCGCGGCGGTCAGCTCCGGCACGCCCTGCGCGGTGACCGAGCTGACCGCGATCCCGGGCACCTCGCCCATCGAGGTCGCGGCGAGGCGCTCCCGCACGTCGGCGAGCACCGGTGCGGGGTCGGCGAGGTCGGCCTTGGTGACGGCGAGCACGGCGTGCCGCACCCCCAGCGCGTCGAGGACGCCGACGTGCTCGGCGGTCTGCGCCGACCAGCCGTCGTCGGCCGCCACGACGACGAGCGCGGCCGGCACCGACCCCACGCCGGCGAGCATGTTGCCGACGAACCGCTCGTGCCCGGGGACGTCGACGACGGCGAGCCGGCGGCCCGACGGCAGCGTGGTCCAGGCGAAGCCCAGGTCGATGGTGAGCCCGCGGCGGCGCTCCTCGGCCCAGCGGTCGGGCTCCATGCCGGTGAGCGCCCGCACGAGCGCGGACTTGCCGTGGTCGACGTGCCCGGCGGTCGCGATCACGTCCACCGGCGCGCCACCTCCAAGACGGCGTCGGCGAGGGTCGCGTCGCCGTCCGGTGGCACGCTGCGCAGGTTGAGCAGGGTGCGGCCGTCCTCGACGTAGCCGACGACCGGCGTCGCGCCCAGCCGCAGCGGCTCGGCGAACTCCGGCGGCAGCGACACGGCGGCACCGGGCAGCGGGTGCTCGGGCGCCCCTCCCCCGCCGACGCGCGAGTCGGCGTCCACCGCGACGGCGGTCACGCCCCCGGCCACGAGGCGCGCCGCGAGCGCGCGGGCCCGCTCCCGCAGGTCGGCGACGTCGGCCGCGAGCATCTGCTGCACCGGCGGGAGGGGGCCGCGCAGCGTCGCCTCGAGGGCGGCCAGCGTCGTCTTGTCCACCCGGAACGCCCGGTAGAGCGGGTGCCGGCGGAGCCGTTGCACCAGCTCCGCCCGGCCGAGCACGAGCCCCGCCTGGGGGCCGCCGAGCAGCTTGTCGCCGCTGGCCAGCACGAGGTCCGCGCCCGCGGCGAGCGTCGTCTGCAGGTCGGGCTCGTCGGGGAGCGCGGGGTGCGGCCGGAGCAGGCCGGAGCCGACGTCGGCGACCAGCGGCACACCGGTGCCGCGCAGCGCAGGCGCGAGCTCACCGACCTCGACGGCGCGGGTGAAGCCGCGCACCACGAAGTTCGACGGGTGCACCTTGAGCACGGCGCCGGTGGCGGGGCCCAGGGCGGCGCGGTAGTCACCGAGCGCCACCCGGTTGGTGGTGCCGACCTCCCGCAGCCGGGCGCCGGTGCTCTCGAGCAGCTCGGGGATGCGGAAGCCGTCGCCGATCTCCACCAGCTCCCCGCGGGCGAGCACGAGTTCGCGGCCCTGCCCCAGCGCGGTGGCCACCAGCGCGAGCGCGGCGGCGCAGTTGTTCACGACGAGCGCGGCCTCCGCGGCGGGGACCGCCGCCAGCAGCGCCGCGATCGCCGCCTCGCCGCGCGGGCCGCGGCGCCCGGTGCGCAGGTCGAGCTCCACGTCGGTGGTGCCGCTCGCGGCCACGACCGCCTCGACCGCGGCCGTCGAGAGGGGCGCGCGGCCGAGGTTGGTGTGCACGACGACGCCGGTCGCGTTCACCACCGGGCGCAGGCTGCCGGCCACGGGCGGGAGGTCGGCGAGGACGGCCTCGACGGCGGCCTCGGGCGCGACCTCGCCCGACCGGATCCGCTGCTGGACGCGCTGCACGGCGCTCTTGACCAGGCCGCGTCCCAGCCGCTCGCCGGCCCCGGCCAGCCGGGGATCGGCGAGGAGCGTGTCGGTCCGGGGCACCTGGCGGCGCGGGTCGGTCGTCATCGCCCCGCAGCGTAGGTGCGGGGCGGGAGCTGGCGGAGGCGGACGGGAATCGAACCCGCCTGGCCGAGATGCTCGGCCACGTCGGCTTTAGAGGCCGCGGGGGCCACCAGACACCCTGACGCCTCCGCGGCTGAGCCTACGGGGTGGAACTGTCGGAGGTCGGTGCCAGCATCCGCGGCGTGAACCGCACCGAGCACCGCACCCCCGCCACGCTGCCGCCGGTCGCCCTCACGCCCGAGGAGGCGGCCGCCGCCGCCGCCGCGCTGGCCGCCCGGCCCGAGGGCCCGTACGCCGCGGCCGGGCGGACGGCGCTGGAGAAGGTGCTGGCGGCGTTGGAGCCCGACCCGGCGCAGCGGGCGCGGCTGCTGGCGAGCAGCCGCCGGCTGGCCGCAGAGGCCGCGCGCGACGCCGAGGTGCGCCGCCACGTGGAGCAGGGGCTGGCCGAGCAGCGGGTGCTGGTGATCGGCTACCGCGACCGCGAGGGCCGCTGGTCGGAGCGGGCCGTGGAGCCGCAGCTGCTCGTCCGCGCCGGCGCCTCCGAGTTCCTGCTGGCCTGGTGCCGGGAGCGCCAGGAGCTGCGGTGGTTCCGGGAGGACCGGATCGGCGCCGCCGAGGTCACCGGGGAGCCGGCGCAGCGGCGCGACCTGACCGGCGTCGGTGCCCCGCCCTCGGCCGGGCACCCCGCCGGGCGGAAGCTGCCCCGCACCCCGCCGCCGCCCGGGCCACCCCGGCTCCGGGTGCTCCCCGGCGGCCGGGCCTAGATTCGGGTCCGTGACCACCGCACCCGCGCGCATCCGGCTCACCCAGTACGCCCACGGCGGGGGGTGCGCCTGCAAGATCCCGCCCGGTGAGCTCGAGGCGGTCGTGGCCGGGCTGACCGCGCAGGGTCCGGTCGAGCCGGCCGCCGAGCTGGTCGTGGGGCTCGACGACGGCGACGACGCGGCGGTGGTCCGCACCGCCGGCGGCCAGGGGCTGGTGCTCACCACCGACTTCTTCACCCCGGTCGTCGACGACGCGTACACCTTCGGCCGGATCGCCGCGGCGAACGCGCTGTCCGACGTCTACGCGATGGGCGGCACCCCGGTCGTCGCGGTCAACCTGCTCGGCTGGCCCCGGGACGTGCTGCCGGCCGAACTCGCCGCCGAGGTGCTGCGCGGCGGCCTCGAGGTGGCCCAGGAGGCCGGCTGCCACGTCGGCGGCGGGCACTCCATCGACGACCCCGAGCCCAAGTACGGCATGGCGGTCACCGGCGTGGTCGACGTCGACCGGCTGATCACCAACTCCGGCGCGGTGGCCGGCACGCCGCTCAGCCTCACCAAGCCGCTCGGGGTGGGGGTGCTCAACAGCCGCATGAAGGCCACCGGCGAGGTGTCGGAGGAGGCGGTCGCCGCGATGACGACGCTCAACCGCGAGGCGGGGCGGGCCGCGGTCGCCGCCGGCATCCGCGCGGGCACCGACGTCACCGGTTTCGGGCTGCTCGGCCACCTCTACAAAATGGCCCGGGCCAGCGGGGTGACCGCCGTCGTCGACGCCGCCGCCGTCCCCTACCTGGCCGGTGCGCGGGAGGCGCTGGCCGCTGGCTTCGTCTCCGGGGGCACGCGCCGCAACCTCGACTGGGTGCGCCCGCACGTCGACCTCGCCGCGGTGGACGAGGACGAAGCGCTGCTGCTGGCCGACGCGCAGACCTCCGGCGGCCTGCTGCTCGGCGGCGAGGTGCCGGGCGCCCCGGTCATCGGTGAGTTCGTGCCGCGCGGGGAGCACGTGGTCGTCGTCCGCTGACGGCCCGGGGACGGCGTGTCGCCGGTGGCGCGCCGGGGAGCGGTGCAGCACCGCGTGGACACCGCTCCCCCCGCCGCCGGGAACGTGCCAGCGTCCCGCCGAGGCCGGGCGCGACGGCGCGTCCCGGCGGTGACCCGGCAGGGAGGACGACGTGGCGGTGCGGACGGCAGCACGGACGGCGCTGGCGGCGGGACTGGCGGCCACGGCCGTGTGGAGCGGCGCAGGACCGGCCGCGGCGACTGGTCCCGGTGACCGCGTGGGCAACCCCACGTGGCGGGCCAACGCCGTGCTGCTGGACGAGGCCCAGGGCGCGCTCGTCGACCTGACGGTCGCGGAGGCCGCGGCCGCCGGGACCACGCTGACCGTGGACCTGTTCCTCGCGGGGTGGGCGTGCACCGTCGACGGGCAGCCGGAGGTCGCCGACGTCGTCCGGCTGCAGTCGGCTCGCGTGGTGGGGACGTTCACCTACACCTGCACCGAGGACACCGGCGGTGGCCAGGGCCTGGCCCCGGGGGCGCTGGACGGCACGCTGTCCCTCGACGTCGCCTGGACCGGGGTGGGCCCCGCCATCGAGCAGCCGCTGTTCGACGGCGCCGTCGGTCGCTACGTCGTCCGCGAGGCCGTGGTCACCGCGGAGGCGTCGATGGCCGGGGACGTGTCGTCCCGCCTGGAGGCGAACGCGGGGCACCTGGCCCGGGAGTCGACCGTCATCCCTCCCGGTCGCCTCCGCTGACCGCGGTGCGACCGGCCCGGAGGGCAGCGGCACGGGTCCTCGGCTAGGTTCGCCGTCATGCTGGCTGCCTTCGTCTCCACGCCCGCCCCGAAGGACCCGCTCTCCGTGCTGGAGATCGGCGAGCGCCCCGAGCCCGAGGCCCCCGACGGCTGGACGACGATCCAGGTCAAGGCCGTGTCGCTCAACCACCACGACCTGTTCAGCCTGCAGGGCATCGGCCTGCCCGCCGAGCGGATGCCGATGATCCTCGGCACCGACGCCGCCGGCATCGACGAGGACGGCAACGAGGTCGTCGTCCACGGCGTCATCTCCACGCCCGACTGGATGGGCGACGAGACGCTCGACCCGAAGCGGTCGCTGCTCTCGGAGGTGCACCAGGGCTCGATGGCGGAGAAGGTCGCCGTCCCGAAGCGCAACCTGCTGCCCAAGCCGACCGAGCTCTCCTTCGCCGAGGCCGCCTGCCTGCCCACCGCGTGGCTGACCGCCTACCGGATGCTGTTCGTGAAGTCCGGGCTGCGGCCGGGCCAGACCGTCCTCGTGCAGGGCGCCAGCGGCGGGGTGGCGACGGCGCTGATCGTGCTCGGCCGCGCCGCGGGTTACCGCATCTGGGTCACCGGGCGCAGCGAGGAGAAGCGGGCCGCGGCGCTGGCGCTCGGCGCCGAGCAGGCTTTCGAGAGCGGGGCGCGCCTCCCCGAGCGGGTCGACGGCGTCATGGAGACCGTCGGCGAGGCCACGTGGGGCCACAGCATCAAGTCGCTCAAGCCCGGTGGCGTGCTCGTCACCTCCGGCGCGACCACCGGCTTCAACCCCGGCGCGGAGCTCAACCGCGTCTTCTTCACCCAGCTGTCGGTCATCGGGTCGACCATGGGCACGAAGTCCGAGCTCGAGGCGCTGATCCGGATGTGCGCGGTCACCGGCGTGCGCCCGCAGATCGACGTCGAGCTGCCGCTGACCGACGCCCGCGAGGGCTTCGCGCGGATGCTCGAGGGCCGCACCAACGGGAAGATCGTCTTCACCCTCTGAGGCGAGCGACGGCGAGCGACGGCGCGCAGTTCCAGCGGAGGAACCACGCGCCGGCGCTCATCGTCAGTGGACGAGCTTGAGGCCGACGACGCAGCCGACGATGCCGGCCAGCAGCAGCACCCGCACCAGCGAGACCGGCTCCGCGCCGGTGACCATCGCGTAGACGACGGTCAGCACCGCCCCGATCCCGACCCAGACCGCGTAGGCGGTGCCCAGCGGGAGCTCGCGCATGGCGAAGGCGAGCCCGCCCATGCTCGCGGCCAGCGCGACGCCGAACACCACCGTGGGCGCCAACCGGGTGAAGCCGTGGGACCGGTCGAGCGCCGCCGCCCACACCGCCTCCAGCACCCCGGACACGACCAGCACGATCCACGACATGACGGACCCCTCCGACGCCGTCTTGTCGCACACCGGGTACGGCGACCCTCGTCCGGGAGCCGGAGGACGGCTCTCTTCCACCATGGCACACCCCACGCGTCAACGTCAGTTGACACGGCCCCGTAACGCAACCTAGGTTGACAGCCATGGCGGATACGGCACAGGTGGCGACGGCGGCCGGCAGCAAGGACCCGACGGTGGGGCTCGCCGCGGTCCGCTCGCTGCGCCTCCTCGTCGAACGGCTGGAGGCGCTGCAGGTCGCCAACGCCCGCGACCTGGGCTGGACGTGGGAGCAGATCGCCCAGCATCTCGGGGTGAGCCGGCAGGCGGTGCACAAGAAGCACGCGAGCGGTCGCCGGCCGCTCCGACGGAGGGACTGACGATGTTCGAACGGTTCACGCAGGAGGCCCGCGACGTCGTGGTGGGGGCCCAGGCCGAGGCGCGGGCGCTGCGGCACCGGCGCATCGGCACCGAGCACCTGCTCCTGGCGATGCTGGCCCCGGGCACCACGGCGGCGCGCGTGCTCACCCGCCACGGCGTCGGCCACGACGCCGTCGTCGCGGCGGTGCGCGTCCACTCCGGCCCCGACGAGCTCGACGCGGGGGCGCTGAGCAGCCTGGGCATCGACCTGGACGCCGTCCGCGGGCGGGTCGAGGAGGCGTTCGGGCCCGGCGCGCTCGACGCCCCCCAGGCCGGCCGCCCCGGCGGGCACATCCCCTTCACCCCGCGGGCCAAGAAGGTGCTGGAGCTCGCGCTGCGCGAGGCGATCGCCCTCAAGTCGCGCACCATCACCGACGGGCACATCGCACTCGGCCTGATCCGCGAGGGCGAGGGGCTGGCCATGAAGGTGCTGCACGACCGCGGCGTCGACGTCCCGGCGCTGCGCGACGACCTCAGGCTCGCGCTGAACCCCTGACCGGCGCACCTCCGCGCAGCAGCACCAGCGCGGCCACCGCGGCCAGCGCGGCCGCGACCGCGGCACCGGCGAAGACGGTGTGCAGCTGGGCGAGCACCGCCACCTCGGTGGCCGCGTCGTAGGCGGGGCAATCGGCGGGGTTCGCGGGGCAGAGCTCCACCGGGCTGCCGATGGCCGCGACCTCGGCGGTGAACCGGCGCAGCGCGACCGCGGTGAGCAGCGACAACCCCGCGAGCATGCCGACGGTCCGCGCCACGACCGCCAGCGAGCTCGCGCTCCCGTGCACCCGGGGCGGGGTGACCGCCAGCAGCACCGCGTTGACCGGCGCGATGGCGAGGCCGAAGCCGAGCCCCGCGGCGACCAGGACGACGGTGGACCACGCCCCGTCCAGCGACCGCTCGTCCCACCCGGTCATCGCCGCGAAGGCCGCCGCCGCCACGGCCATCCCGGCGCCCGCGACGACGCGGGGCGCGACCACCCGGCACAGCCAGCCGCCGGCCACCGCCCCCACCGGCACCGCGACCAGCAGCCGCAGCAGCACCATCGCCGCGCCCAGCTGGTCGCCCGGCGTGGTGGTCGCCCGCGCGAACAGCGGGACGTCGACGAGCGCGGCCACCAGGGCCGCACCCACGAAGAGGTTGACCACCAGCGCCCCCCACGCGCCGACCGGCCGGAGCGCGGCGAGCGGCAGCACCGGCTCCTCGGCACGCCGCTCGTGCAGCACGAACAGGGCGGCGGCGACGGCGGCCAGCGGCAGGAGCAGCCACCCGTGCGCGACGACCTGGCGCTCCGGGTCGGCGGCGGCGAAGGCCCACACGAGCGCGCCGAGCGAGACGACCGCCAGCAGCGAGCCGACGACGTCGACCTCCCGCGCCAGCCGGCCGAGCCCGCGCAGCGGCAGCACGGCACCGGCAGGCCGCGCCAGGCTGCGCGCGACGAGCAGCACCGCCGGCACCACGGCGAGCAGCAGCAGCGGCTCCGTCCACGCCGCACCGTCGAGCAGCGGGACCCACAGCAGCCCGAGGGTGACGTCCTCGGCCAACAGCGGCGGCTCGGCGAGCAGCAGCCCCAGCGCGACGGCGGCCGGCGCGGCGAGCCCCAGCCCGAGCGGGTCCGGACGGCGGACCCGCCCGGTGACGACGACGCCCACCGCCAGCGCCACCCCGAGCAGCAGGTTGAGCCAGAAGATGGCGCGCCAGTCCGCCACGGCGAGCACCGCCGCACCGGCCAGCGGCCCGAGCACCGCGCCGGCCTCCTGCACCGCCCCCACGACGCCGAGCGGGACCGCCCGCCGCTCGGGCGGCCACCGGTCGGCGACCAGCGCCAGCGTGGCCGGCACCAGGCCGCCCGCCCCGATGCCCTGCAGCCCGCGCCCGGCGACGGCGGGGCCGAGCGTCGCCGCCGTCGCCGTCAGCAGCGAGCCGAGGGCGAACAGCAGCAGGCAGCCGACGAGCACCGGGGCCCGCCCGCGCAGGTCGGCCAGCCGGCCCAGGAGCGGCAGCGTCGCGGTGTAGCCGAGGAGGAACCCCCCGACGATCGGCGTCGCCTTCTGCAGCTCGTCAAGCCCCACCCCGACGCCGGTGAGGATGTCGGGCAGGGCGAGGACGACGACGTAGGTGTCGGCCGCCGTGACCAGCACGGCGAGGGTGGCGACGACGATCGCGGCGACGCCCGGGACCGCCCGGGCGCCGGGCTCAGCCGGTGGCCGGTGCGGTGATCTCGACATCGGCCCCGAAGTCGCTGAGCTCGAGGATGTAGGTGGCGTCGGTGCCCGCCTCGAAGAACGGCCCCGTCAGCTCCGCGCGGCGCAGCTCACCGCTGTCGGTGGCGACGGAGAACCGGGCCTGCACGGGCTGCTCCGGGTCCTGGCTGGTGAGCAGCCGCTCCACGAGGTCACCGGGCAGCTCCGCGGTCACCTCCCGGACCACGGTGCCGTCCACCCGGCGCTCCTCCCCCAGCTCGGCACCGTCGGCCTCGACGAGCAGCTGGGAGATGCCGGTCTCGGGGTCCAGCAGGGCGCCGGGGTCGCCGATGCCGAACTGCGCCGGGTCGATGACGCTGAAGCCGCTGGTGAAGGGCAGCTGCGCGTAGACGGTGCCGTCGACCGACACGACCTCCAGGTCCAGGCTCGACCCGGCCGCCTGCACCTGCAGCGTCCCGTCGAAGGACGCCGGGCGGGCCATGTCGCCCTCCCCGCCCACCAGCACGGTGCCGCTGCTCGGCGCCCCCTCGCTGCCCAGCACGAAGTGCGCGCTCTCCGCGTCGTCGAGGGTCTCCTTGGCCCGCTCGAGCTGGGCGGTCGCCGACTCGGCGGACTCGTCGGAGCCGCAGGCGGCGAGCGCCGGGCCGGCCAGCAGTGCCAGCGCCAGCAGCGGCGCGCCCGTCCGGCGCAGCAGCATGAGGTCCTCCCGTCGCGGCGGGACTCTCCCCCGCCGTCGCGGCGGACACTAGCGCGCCCCGGTCACACCCCGGCGGCGCTCCGGGCGGCGATCCGCGCGGCCAGCGTGGCCCGGTTGCGCTCGGGGAAGGTGCCCAGCCCGGGGGCCAGCTCGGCCACCCGGTGCTTCTGGGTGGTCCAGGCCCGGAAGGTCAGGCCGACGGTGACGCCGTGGTCCGGGCGGTGCAGCAGCTCGATCGCGTCACCGGCGCCGACGTCGCCGGTCTCCAGCACCCGCAGGTAGGCCCCGCTCGCGCCGTGCGCGGTGAACCGCTTCACCAGCTGGGGCTCGTCCCAGAACCGGGCGAAGTCGGCGCACGGGATGCGCGGGGCGGTGACCTCGAGCAGCGCCGTCCCGACCCGCCACCGCTCGCCGACGACGGCGGCGGTGAGGTCGACGCCCGTCGTCCGCAGGTTCTCGCCGAACCGGCCGGGCGGCAGCTCGCGGCCGAGCTCGGCGGTCCAGAAGTCGGCGTCCTCCTGGGCGTAGGCGTAGACCTGCTGCCCGTCACCGCCGTGGTACTTCCGGTTGACCTGCACGTCGCCGTCCAGCCCGTGCGGGCCGACGGTGACCCGCCCGGTCACCGGGCGCTTGTCGATGCCGCTGCGGTTCGGCTTCCGGTCCGGCAGCGGCAGCAGGTCCGCGCCCGAGACGCAGACCGCGGTGACCCGCGCGGTCACTTCTTGGAGGCGGTCGACTCGTTGGTGGAGAGCGCGGCCACGAAGGCCTCCTGGGGGACCTCGACGCGGCCGACCATCTTCATCCGCTTCTTGCCCTCCTTCTGCTTCTCCAGCAGCTTCCGCTTGCGGGTGATGTCACCGCCGTAGCACTTGGCGAGGACGTCCTTGCGGATGGCGCGCACCGTCTCGCGTGCGATGACCCGCGAGCCGACGGCGGCCTGGATGGGCACCTCGAACTGCTGCCGCGGGATGAGCTCGCGCAGCTTGCCGGCCATCATCACGCCGTAGCTGTAGGCCTTGTCCTTGTGCACGATCGCGCTGAACGCGTCGACCGCCTCGCCCTGCAGCAGGATGTCCACCTTCACCAGCGCGGACTCCTGCTCGCCGGCCTCCTGGTAGTCCAGCGAGGCGTAGCCGCGGGTGCGGGACTTCAGCGCGTCGAAGAAGTCGAAGATGATCTCCCCGAGGGGCAGCGTGTAGCGCAGCTCGACCCGGGACTCCGACAGGTAGTCCATCCCGCCGAGCTGGCCGCGCCGGCTCTGGCAGAGCTCCATGATCGCGCCGGTGTAGTCGCTCGGCGCGATGATCGTCGCGTTGACGATGGGCTCGAAGACGGTGTCGATCTTGCCCTCGGGCCAGTCGCTCGGGTTGGTCACCGTGATCTCCGAGCGGTCCTCCATGACCACCCGGTAGACGACGTTCGGCGCGGTGGAGATGAGGCTGATCCCGGCCTCGCGCTCCAGCCGCTCGCGGACGATCTCCAGGTGCAGCAGGCCGAGGAAGCCGACGCGGAAGCCGAAGCCCAGCGCCGCCGACGTCTCGGGCTCGTAGGTGAGCGCGGCGTCGTTGAGCAGCAGCTTGTCCAGCGCCTCGCGCAGCAGCGGGTAGTCGCTGCCGTCGATCGGGTAGAGGCCGGAGTAGACCATCGGCTTCGGGTCGCTGTAGCCGCCGATCGGCTCGGCCGCCGGCTTGTGCTGCAGGGTGACCGTGTCCCCGACGCGGGACTGGCGGACGTCCTTCACGCCGGTGATGAAGTAGCCCACCTCGCCGACGCTCAGGCCCTCGACCGGCTTGGGCTCGGGCGAGATGACGCCGATCTCCAGCAGCTCGTGGGTGGCGCCGGTGGACATCATCTTGATCCGCTCGCGCGAGGAGATCTTCCCGTCGACCACCCGGACGTAGGTGATGACGCCGCGGTAGATGTCGTAGACCGAGTCGAAGATCATCGCCCGAGCCGGGGCGTCGGCCTCGCCGACCGGGGCCGGGATCTCCTGCACGATGCGGTCGAGCAGCGCGGGCACACCCTCGCCGGTCTTGCCGCTGACCCGCAGGACGTCGTCGGGGTCGCAGCCGATGATGTGCGCGATCTCGGCGGCGTACTTCTCCGGCTGGGCCGCGGGCAGGTCGATCTTGTTGAGGACCGGGATGATCGTGAGGTCGTTCTCCAGCGCCAGGTAGAGGTTGGCCAGCGTCTGCGCCTCGATGCCCTGGGCGGCGTCGACCAGCAGAACCGCGCCCTCGCAGGCAGCCAGCGACCGGGACACCTCGTAGGTGAAGTCGACGTGGCCCGGGGTGTCGATCATGTCGAGCACGTACTCGGTGTCGCCGACGGTCCACGGCAGGCGGACGTTCTGCGCCTTGATCGTGATGCCGCGCTCGCGCTCGATGTCCATGCGGTCGAGGTACTGGGCGCGCATCTGCCGTGCCTCGATGATCCCGGTGACCTCGAGCATCCGGTCGGCCAGCGTCGACTTGCCGTGGTCGATGTGGGCGATGATGCAGAAGTTCCGGATGCGGGCCGGGTCGGTGGCAGCAGGAGTCGTCACAGTGCCGCCATCGTCCCACGTCCGCGCCCCGGGCCGTAGCCGGGCGGGCCGCCGGGTCGCATGCGGTGTGCCGGACGTCGCCGAAGGCGGGTTGGGGTCACCTGCGGGTCGCTGGTATCTTTGCAGGCCGGTCCTGTGGCGCACGCCGCCCGGACGCACGAACGACTGTCAGAAGCATCCCCTCAAGACACCCGAGGCTCACGCGTGGCGAACATCAAGTCCCAGATGAAGCGGATCAAGACCAACGAGAAGGCGCGCCAGCGCAACGTTGCCGTCAAGTCCGCCCTCAAGACGGCGGTCCGGCGGGTGCGCACCGCCGCCGAGTCGGGGGACGCCGCGGCCGCGACCGCCGCCTACCAGGCCGCCGCCAAGCAGCTGGACAAGGCTGCCAGCAAGGGCGTCATCCACAAGAACCAGGCCGCCAACCGCAAGTCGGGTCTGGCGAAGCTCACCGCCGGTCTCTGATCCGGCCCGCGCCCGTCCGGGCGCGCGCTCGACGAGCCCCCTCCCCACGTGGGACGGGGGCTCGTCGCGTTCTGCCCCCACCCCGCCGACCGCGCAGCGGGGTAGCCCTCGGCCGGGTCAGCGACCGGCGCGCACCCGGCCGCGGCCCGTCTCCGCCCGGATCGTGACGATCCGCCGGATGGCCCGCTCGAGGGCGTAGTCCGCGCTGGCCGCGACCCCCTTGACGTCGGCGTTGAGGTCGGCGGCCACGCCGAGGGCCTGCTGCAGCCCCTCGATGCTCCAGCCGCGCGCCTGCGCCTGGGCCTTCTTGACCTTCCACGGCGGCATCTTCAGCGTGCGGGCGAGGTCCCCGACGTTGCTGGAGCTCAGCGAGGCCACCCGCGCGGCGGTGCGGACGCCGTCGGCGATCGCGTCGGCGATGAGCACGTGCGCGACCCCGCGCTCCAGGGCCCAGCGCAGCATCTCGATGGAGCCGGCGCGGTCCCCGGTCAGCACCCGCTCGGCGACGGTGAACCCGGTGACCTCGGCCTGACCGCGGTGGAACCGGGCGACGTCGTCGGCGTCGATGCTGCCGCCGAAGTCGGACACCAGCTGCCCGGCGGCGGCCGAGAGCGACCGCAGGTCGGCGCCGATCGCCTCGACCAGCGCCGTGACCGCGTCGGGGGTGATCCGGCCACCCAGCTGCCGGACCTCGTTGCGCACGAAGGCGATCCGGTCGCCGACGGAGGAGACCTTGGGGCAATCGTCGACGGCGGCACCGGCGGCCTTGAACGCCTTGACCAGCGCCTCGTTCCGCTTGCCGCCGGCGTGCACGACGACCAGCGTCAGGTCGGGGTCCGGGTCCCTGGCGTAACCGGTCAGCGCGTCGGCCAGCGCGGACGCCGCCTCCTGCACCCCGGTGACGACGACGAGCCGGTGACCGCCGAACAGCGAGGGCGCCAGCACGTCGGCCAGCTCGCCCACCGGCAACCCCATCGCGGCCAGCTCGTGCACCTCGACGTCGGGGTGGCGGGCGAGCACGGCCCGGCGGACGGCCGCGACGGCGCGGGAGCGCAGCAGCTCCTCCTCGCCGATCACCACCCGCAGGCGCGACGTGGGTTCGACGGCGGCGGCAGGCACCTCCGCATGGTGCCACGCGGCACCGACGGTCCGCGGTGACCGCCCGGGTCACCGGGAGGGCGTCCGGGAGCGGGCCCGGGAGTGCGGGCGGGGGCGGTGCGGCCTGGCCACCGGCGTCCGTACCGCGGGCGACGACCCCCCAGCCGCCCGCGGTGCCCACCACCGCGACGTCGCCGTCCCGGTCGGTGCGGTGCACGCGGGCGCCGGCGTCGGCCAGCCGCCCCAGCAGCCGCGGCGCCGGGTGCCCGTAGCCGTTGCCCGCGCCGACGGAGACGATCGCGGCGCGGGCTCCGGTGGCGGCGAGGAAGGCCGGGTCGACGTCCCCGCTGCCGTGGTGGGGCACCTTGAGCACGTCGGCCCGCAGGTCGACGCCGCCGCGCAGCAGCGCGACCTCCTCGTCGGCGCCGATGTCACCGGTGAGCAGCAGCCGCAGCCCGCCGGCGGTCACCCGGGCGACGAGGGAAAGCCCGTTGGGGTCGGCCGCCGCCGTGGCCCGGAGGGGGTCGGGCGCGAGCACCTCGACCGCGACGCCGGCCACGCCGCGGCGGTCCCCCGGCACCAGCACCTCCCGGGTGCCGCCGACCTGCCGCACCAGGGCATCGATGACGGGCGTCCGGTCGTCGGCCGGGGAGAGGGTGCCGCTGGCCACCACGCCCACCGCCCGGCCGCCGAGCGCCCCGGCGAGCCCCCCGACGTGGTCGGCGTCCAGGTGGGAGAGCAGCACGAGGGGCAGCGCATCGATGCCCAGCCGGTCCAGGCAGCGGTCGATGGGGGCAGGGTCGGGGCCGGCGTCGACGAGCACCCCCTGGCCGTCGCCGAGCGGCAGCACCAGCCCGTCCCCCTGCCCGACGTCGCAGGCCACGAGCAGCGCACCGGTGGGCGGCCAGCCGTCGAGCCCCTGGCGCAGCGGCCAGCCCACCACCACCAGCCCGACCAGGGCCGCCAGCGCGAGCGGCCGCGCCCGCGGGAAGCGCCACAGCAGGCACCCGGCGACCAGCAGGAGGACGGCGAGCAGCAGGGCGCCCACCGTGCCCTTCGGCCAGCCGGCGACGGCGTCCGGCACCGCGGCGGCCCGCTCGGCCACCAGCACGATCCAGCGCACCGGCCACCCGGCGAGCCCGACCAGCGCGTCCCCGGCCGAGGGCAGCACCAGCCCGGCCGGGGCGGCCAGCAGCCCGAGGACCGTCGCCGCCGGCACGGCCGGTGCCGCCAGCAGGTTCGCCGGCAGCGACACCAGGCTCACCGTGCCGGTCAGCCCGGCGATCACCGGAGCGGTGGCCAGCCCGGCGGCCGCGCTCACGGCCACGGCGTCGGCGGGCCACGCCGGCCAGCCGTGCCCGCGGAGCCGCCGCGACCACGGTGGGGCCAGCAGCACGATCGCCGCGGTCGCCACCACCGACAGCGCGAACCCCGGGTCCCGCGCCAGGGCCGGCTCGACCAGCAGCAGCACGGTCACCGCCGCACCGAGCGCCGGCAACGCGGCCCGCGACCGGCCCGACGCCAGGGCGAGCAGCGCGACCGTGCCCATGGCGGCCGCCCGGAGCACGCTCGCGCTCGGCCGGGCCAGCACCACGAAGCCGACCAGCGCCAGCACGCCGACCAGCGCCTGCAGCCGCCGGTCGACCGCCCGGCGCCGCAGCGGCCGGAGCACCCCGGCGACCACGATCGCCACGTTGGCCCCGGAGACGGCGGTCAGGTGTGCCAGGCCGGCGCGCCGGAACTCCTCCTCCAGCACCGGGTCCATCCGGCTGGTGTCGCCCACCACCAGCCCCGGCAGGAGGCCACCGGCCCTTCCGTCGAGCACGCGCGCCGAGGCGGCTCCCAGCGAGTGCCGGAGGTCGCCGGCCACGCGCTGCACCGCCCCCGGTCCCCCGGCCGCCTCCGGTGGGCCGCGTGCCGACAGCACCGCGACCACGTCGTCGCCGCGCCCGGGCGGCGCGAGGCCCGCCCGCACCCGCAGGCGCTGGCCGGGGAGCAGCCCGGACCAGCCCTCAGCGGGTGCGAAGACCAGCACGGCGTCGTCCAGCTGGTGCACGGTGCCGCCGTCTGCGAGCGCCGTGACGTCGGCCTCGAGCAGCACCCTCGGCTGCCCGCCGCGGCCCGCCAGCACAGGCGGGTCGCCGCGCACGGTGAGGACGACCTGCGCCGTCCCGCCCGCCTCGGCCGCTGCCCGCAGCGGGGAGGCCTCCCGTACCGCTGCCCGCACGGCAGCGGTGCCGGAGCCGACCGCCACCCCGGCCAGCACCACGAGGGCGACGGTCGCCGCCGCGGCCCGGGTGCGCGCGAGCGGCACCGCCACGGCCAGCGCGGTACCGGCGACCAGCGCCAGCGTGGACCAGCGCAGGTGCGCTGCCACCAGCCCCGTCGCCCACACCGCGGCCGCGAGCGGCCAGAGCCGCAGGTCCAGCACCCGCGGGCGCCCGGGCGCGCGGCTCACACCCGCACCAGGTCGGCGAGCTCCGCGGCCTTGGCCGGGCCGATGCCCGGCACCTGGTCCAGCTCCTCGACGCTGCCGAAGCCGCCGGCGCGGGTGCGGTGGTCGACGATCCGCTGCGCGAGCACCGGGCCGATGCCCGGGAGGGCGTCGAGCTCGGCGACCCCCGCGGTGTTCAGGTCCAGCCGCCCTCCGGCACCCGCCGCGCCGGGTGCGGCCACGGGGGGCGCTCCGGCAGGCGCCGCCCCGGGGACCCCGACCGCGACCTGCTGCCCGTCGGAGAGCGGCGCGGCGAGGTTCACCGAGGCCGGGTCGGCGTCGGGCAGCAGCCCGCCGGCGGCCGCGACGGCGTCGGCGACCCGCGCACCGGCGGGCAGCGTCACCAGCCCGGGCCGCGCCACCTGGCCGACCACGGCGACCACCACCGGCGCGGACGTGGCGGCCGGTTCCGCGGTGGTCGCCGCCTCCCCCACCGGCCCGCCGGGCGCGGCGCTGCTCGGGGCGGACGGCACCGGCGTGGGCGCGGCCGCCGGCTCGACCTGCGGGCGCTGCACCCACGTCCAGGCCAGCAGGAGCAGCACCGCCACGGCGGCGGCCGTCCAGACGGCCCGGCTGCCACCGCGGCCGGCGTCCCAGCGCGGCGCCGTCCCGGGCGCGCGGTGCCGCCCACCGCCGGCCGGACGCGGCTCCGCGACGGGTGGCGCGACGGGCACGGTGATCCGGTCGTCCGCCGGCCATCCGGGCCCGTCCTCGTCGTCGGGCAGCCAGCCGCCCCCGGCCGGCCGGGGCTCGGCCAGGACGGCGCGCAGCCGGGCGCGGATGACGTCGGCGTCGTCGTCGCGGCGGGCAAGGAGGCGCACCCCGGCGACGCTAGGGAGCCCGGCCCCCGCCGCAGCCGGTCACGGCGGACCTGTGGAGGAGCACCCCGGCTGTGGACGACCGCGCGCCCGATCCGCGGGGCTCGCGGCAGCCTGTGCCGGTGCAGCCCCGCCCGCGGTCAGCCCGCGCCCTCGTCCGCGTCGCCGTCGTCCGCTCCCGTGCAGAGCACGACCCCGACCGCGCCGGGCCCCACGTGCGCACCGATCGCGGCACCGAGCTCGCTCACGTGCAGGTCCCGCAGGCCCGGGACGCGCGCCCGCAGCTCGGTCACCAGCCGGTCGGCGCGCTCGGCCGCCGCCAGGTGGTGCACCGCCAGCGACACCTCTCGCTCGCCGGCGTGCTCCACGACGTGCTGCACCAGGCGGGCCATCGCCCGCGCCGAGGTGCGCACCTTCTCCAGCGGCACGACCCGCCCGTCGACCACGTGCAGCACCGGCTTGACCGCCAGCGCCGAGCCGAGGACGGCGGCCGCCGAGCCGATCCGCCCACCGCGGCGCAGGTGCTCCAACGTGTCCACCACGAACAGCGTGCGGGTGCGGGCGGCGGTCTCGCGGGCGACGCGGGCCACGGTGTCCCCGTCCGCGCCGGCGGCGGCCGCGCGCGCCGCCTCGAGCACGGCGAACCCGGTGCCCATCGCCGCCGAGCGGGAGTCGACGACGGAGACGACGTGCTCCCCCACCTGCGAGGCGGCGACACGGGCGGCGTCCCAGGTGCCGGAGAGCTCCGCGGACAGGTGCACCGAGACGACGCGGTCGGCACCCGCGTCCAGCGCGGCCCGGTAGGCGGCGACGAAGTCCCCGGGCGTGGGCCGCGACGTCGACACCCGCTGGCCGCGGGTCATCAGCGCCCGCGCCACGTCCTCGGAGCTGACGTCCTCGCCCTCGCGCCCCGACCGGCCGGCCAGGACGACGTAGAGGGAGACGACCCGGATGCCCAGCTCGTCGGCGAGCTCGCGCGGCAGGTAGGCCGCCGAATCGGTGAGGACGGCGACGGGCACCAGGCGAGGCTAACCGCCCCCGTGCCGGCCGCTCGGGCGTGGTGCCACCACCGGTCAGCCGACGGCGTCGGCGTCCTGGGCCGGACCGTCGCCCGGACGGTCGCCGGCTGCGCCCGGTGCCCCCTGCTCGGGGTCGGCCCGGAGCCGTTCCGGCCGGGGTGCGGTGAGCCCCTCGGGCAGCGGACCGGCCGACACGTTGTGCCGCAACAGCCGCCACCGGCCGCTCTGCCGGGCCAGCTCGCTCCACGCGCAGTTGCCCAGCGGCCCGAAGACCCGGCGGTGGTCGGGCCCCAGCTCCAGCAGCGTCTCGATCATCCGGCCGCTCGTGCCCCCGTGGGTCACCACCACGGCGACGTCGGCCGGCGGCAGGTCGGCGAGCGCGGCGAGCACCCGGGCGGCGACCGCCGGGGCCTCCTCGCCGCCACGGCCGCGCACCGGTCGCCCGGCCAGCCAGTCCGCGTACTGCTCGGGGTACCGGTCGGCCACCTCGTCCCGGGTCAGCCCCTCCCAGGTGCCCATGCCGTGCTCGCGGAGCCGGGGGTCCAGCTGCAGCGGCACGCCCAGCAGCGAGGTCAGGGCGCGGGCGGTGTCCGCAGCGCGGTCCAGGTCGCTGGCGACCACCGCGGTGGAGCGGTTCCCGAGCCCGGCGGCGGCCACGAGGTGCGGCGCGGCGTGGGCCGCCTGCGCGCGCCCGACCTCGTCCAGCGGCGGGTCGAGCTGCCCCTGGAACCGGCCGGCCGCGTTCCACCCGGTCCGCCCGTGCCGCCAGACGACCAGGCGGGCCACCGGCAGCTCGGGCAGGGCCGCTGCCGTCACTGGCCGGCCGTCTCCGTGACCGACGCCGACCCGGGGTCCGCCGCACCGCCCGTGCCCTCCGCGGGCCGGTCCGCGTCGGTGAACGGGATGGTGGGGCAGTCCTTCCAGAGCCGCTCGAGGGCGTAGTAGGCCCGCTCCTCGGCGTGCTGGACGTGCACCACGACGTCGACGAAGTCCAGCAGCACCCAGCGGGCCTCGGCCACGCCCTCGCGGCGCACCGGCTTCACGCCGTGCTCCCGGAGCCGCTCCTCGACCTCGTCGACGATCGCCTGGACCTGCCGCTCGTTCGGGGCCGACGCGAGGACGAAGGCGTCGGTGATGGCGAGCCGCTCGCTGACGTCGACGATGGTGACGTCGGTGGCCAGCTTGTCCGCGGCGGCCTGGGCGGCGCGCAGCGCGGTCTCCCGGGCCTCGGGCGAGGCGGTCATTCGGGCACCTCCTGGAGGTGGGACGTCGTCGGTGGGGGGCGCTCGCCGGAGGGGTCGGGGCTGGTCCCCGGCCCGGCCGGCGGGCGGTCGTAGGTGGGGCGCTCATCCGCCGGGCGGCCGTCGCGGACGGGACCGGCGGCCGGCCTGCGCGCGGTACCCCGGTAGAGGCCGCGCTTCTCGATGTACTGGACGACGCCGTCGGGCACGAGGTACCAGACCGGCATCCCGCGGCCCACCCGCTCCCGGCAGTCGCTGGAGCTGATCGCGAGCGCGGGGATCTCCACGAGGCTGACCCCGCCCTCGGGCAGGTGGCTGTTCTCCAGCGTGTACCCCGGCCGCGTGACCCCGATGAAGTGGGCCAGCTCGAAGCACCGGGCGCCGTCCCGCCAGGTCATGATCTGGGCGAGGGCGTCGGCACCGGTGATGAAGAACAGCTCGTCCCCGGTGCGCTGGGCCTGGAGGTCGGTGAGCGTGTCGTAGGTGTACGTGGGGCCGCCCCGGTCGATGTCGACCCGGCTCACGGAGAACCGCGGGTTGGACGCGGTCGCGATGACGGTCATGAGGTAGCGGTCCTCGGCGGGGCTGACGTCCCGGTCGCTCTTCTGCCACGGCTCGCCGGTGGGGACGAAGACGACCTCGTCGAGCCCGAAGAGGCCGGCCACCTCGCTCGCGGCGACGAGGTGCCCGTGGTGGATGGGGTCGAAGGTCCCACCCATCACGCCGACTCGTCGTCCCGCCACCGACCGAGCGTATCCGGGCGGCACGACGCGGCGCCGCGAGGACCGGTGACGTGCTGGGACGGCCCCTCCGCAGGGGCCCGCCACGGGCGTGCGAGTGGTGGGGGGCGGAGGGGTCCTCTTCAGAGGGTCGTGACGAAGTCGGCCAGCTGGGCGGCGTTGCGGCACTCGACCATGTCGATCACCTCGCCGTACCGCTCCGCCGCGGAGTCGCCGCTCCCCCACAGCCGGCGTGGCTCGGGGTTCAGCCAGTGCGCCGAGCGGGCCTTGCCCACGAGCCCGGCCAGCACCGGCACCCCGGGCTGCCGGTAGTTGGTGCGCCCGTCGCCGAGCACCAGCAGCGACGTCTTCGGCCCGACCGCCGAGGCCCAGCGGTCGGCGAACACCTCGAAGGCGGTGCCGTAGTCGCTGTGCCCGTCGAAGCCCACCACCTGCGCCTCGCGGCCCATCCGCGCGATCGCGTCGGCGACGTCGACCCCCGGGGTGAAGAAGCGGGTGACCTCGTCGGTGGAGTCGACGAAGGCGAACGCCCGGACGCCGGTGAAGTGCTCCCGCAGCGCCTGGGTGAGCATCAGCGTGAAGTGGCTGAACCCGGCCACCGAGCCGCTGACGTCGCAGAGCACGACCAGCTCCGGCTTGTGCACCTTGCGCGGCCGGTGGTGGGTGACGACGGGGACCCCGCCGGTGCCCAGCGACGCGCGGACGGTCTTGCGGAAGTCCAGCCGGCCCTCCCGCCCCAGCCGCCGGCGGGCGGACAGCCGGACGGCGAGCCGGCGGGCCAGCGGGGCCACCGACCGCCGCAGCTCGGCGAGGTCGGCGGACTGGGCGCGCAGGAAGTCGACCTGGTCGGCGAGCGGGCGGACGGCGTTCTTCGCCACCCGGTCGCGCCCCTTCTCCGCGGCCGTGCGCCGGCGCACCTCGGCCTCGACCGCCGTCCGGAAGGCCGCCAGCCGGTCGCGCACCGTCTGCCGGGCCACCTGCTCGGCCAGCCCCCCGCGCTCCGCGTCGCCGAGCAGCCCGGCGAGCAGCTGCGCGACGAGCGTGTCCGGCGAGAGGGCCCGCATCACGCGGTAGCTGAAGTAGGACTGCCCCGAGGGCGTCGGCTGCCCCTGGCCCAGCTGGTCGACGGCGTCCCGCGCGAACCGGCGCAGCGCCTCGGGGTCGCCGTCGGTCAGCAGCTCCAGCAGCTGCGCGCGCATCAGCTCGGCCAGCGCGGCGTCGTCGGGCACGTCGAGGGTGGGCTGCCCGGCCTCCCCCGCCTCGTCGTCGCCGTCGTCGGGCGCCGGGCGGTCGCCCAGCGGCCACCAGAGGTCGAACAGGACGTCGTACGTCGGGCGCTGGGCCGCACGCTGGAGCAGCACCGCGGCCAGCCCGTGGCGCAGCTGCTCGCGGTCGAGCAGGTCGACGGCGGTGAGGATCTCCGCGGCGTCGACGGCCTGGCTGATCCCGACCGGGATGCCGGCCTCGCGCACCGCCCGCACGAACCCGTCCAGGTGCCCGGCGAGCCCGCCGGGCTCCCGGACCGGCGCGTGCGGCTGCTCCATCAGTTCAGCCGCAGCTCGGCCGCTGCCCGGGTCTGGTCGCTGGCGTGCTTGAGCACCACGCCCAGCGTCGCGGACATCGCCGGCTCGTCGAGGGTGTCCAGCCCCAGCTCCAGCAGGGTCTGCGCCCAGTCGAGGGTCTCCGAGATCGACGGCGACTTCTTCAGCTCCAGCCCGCGCAGCGCCCGCACCGTCGCGACCAGCTGGTCGGCCAGCCCCGAGGCGAGGTCGGGCACGCGGGAGAGCACGATCTCCCGCTCCCGCTCGGCGGACGGGTAGTCCAGCGCCAGGTACAGGCAGCGCCGCTTGAGCGCCTCGGAGAGCTCGCGGGTGGCGTTCGAGGTGAGGACGACGGTCGGCCGGCGGGTCGCGGTGACCGTGCCCAGCTCGGGGATGGTGACCTGGAAGTCGCTGAGCACCTCGAGCAGCAGGCCCTCCACCTCGACGTCGGCCTTGTCCGTCTCGTCGATGAGCAGCACGGTGGGCTCGGTGCGGCGGATGGCGGTCAGCAGCGGGCGGGCGAGCAGGAACTCCTCGCCGAAGATGTCGTCGTGGACGGTGTCCCAGTCCGCGCCACCCTCGGCCTGGGATGCCTGGATGCGCAGCAGCTGCTTCTTGTAGTTCCACTCGTACAGCGCCCGGGCCTCGTCCAGGCCCTCGTAGCACTGCAGCCGGATGAGCTCGGACCCGGTGGCGGCGGCCAGCGCCTTGGCCAGCTCCGTCTTGCCCGTGCCCGCCGGCCCCTCCACCAGCAGCGGCTTGCCCAGCCGGTCGGCGAGGAAGACCGTCGTCGCGATCTGCGCGTCGGGCAGGTAGCCGGCGGTGGACAGCCGCTTGCTGACGTCCGCGACCGAGGAGAAGTGCGGGGACTGCGACGGCGGGCGGGGCATGCGGCTCCTCGGGAGGGGCGGGGTCAGCGCGTGTGGCCGGACCCCGTGACGACGTACGTGGTCGAGGTGAGCTCGGGCAGGCCGAGCGGCCCCCGGGCGTGCAGCTTCTGGGTGGAGATGCCGATCTCGGCGCCGAACCCGAACTCCCCGCCGTCGGTGAACCGGGTGGAGGCGTTGACCAGCACGGCGGCGGCGTCCACCCCGGCGGTGAACTCGGCGATCGCGCGGGCGGAGTCGGCGACGACCGCCTCGGTGTGGCCGGTGCTCCACCGGGCGATGTGGTCCAGCGCCTGCGGCAGGTCGTCGACGACCCGCACCGCCATGTCCATCGACAGGTACTCGGTGCCCCAGTCGTCGTCCGTGGCCGGGACGACGCCCTCGTGGGCCGAGCGGGCCGCGTCGTCGCCGTGGAGCGCGACCCCGGCGTCGGCCAGCGCGGCCAGCAGCCGGGGCAGGTGCGGGTACGAGCGGTGCACCAGCAGCGTCTCGGCGCTGTTGCAGACGCTCACCCGGTGGGTCTTGGAGTTGAGCACGACCGCCTCGGCGATCACCGGGTCGGCCGAGGCGTCGACGTAGACGTGGCAGTTGCCCTCGCCGGTCTCGATCACCGGCACCCGGGACTCCCGCACGACTCGCTGGATCAGCGAGGACCCGCCGCGGGGGATGACGACGTCGACCAGGCCGCGGGCGTTCAGCAGCTCCCCCACCGAGGCGCGGTCGGCCGGCAGCAGCTCCACGAAACCCGCCGGCAGCCCCGCCTTCTCCCCCGCCTCGGCGAGGACGGCGAGCAGCGCGGTGTTGGTGGCGAACGCCGAGGCCGAGCCGCGCAGCAGCGCCGCGTTGCCGCTCTTGAGGCACAGCCCGGCGGCGTCGACGGTCACGTTGGGGCGGGCCTCGTAGATGATGCCGACGACACCGAGGGGCACGCGGACCTGCGTGAGCTCCAGCCCGTTGGGCAGCCGCGACCCGCGGACGACGTCGCCCACCGGGTCGGGCAGCGCGACCAGCTGGCGCAGCGCGTCGGCGACCCCGGCGATCCGGCCGGCGTCCAGCCGCAGCCGGTCGACGATCGCCTCCGGCGTGCCGTCGGCCCGCGCCGCCGCGACGTCGGCCGCGTTGGCGGCCAGGATCTCGTCGGCGCGCTCGACCAGCGCCGCGGCCATCGCCGTCAGCGCGGCGTCCTTGGTGTCCGTCGGGAGGGTGCGGAGCACCCGGGCGGCGGCCTTCGCGCGGAGCGCGGCGGCACCGATCAGCGGCAGGCCGGAGACGTCGGGCACGCCGCGATCCTACGCGCGCGCCCCGTCGGCTCCCCCCGGCGTGACCCCGGACCGGCCCTCCGGCGTCTTGTGCGAGAATGATTCTCATGCACATGATCTCGATCCGCCGCAGCGCGGTCGCGCTCGGTTCGGCCACCTGCCTGCTGCTCACCGGGTGCGCGGCCGACGGTGGCGGGAGCGGGGCGGCCGAGGGCGAGCTGTCCGTGCTCGCCGGCTTCTACCCGCTGCAGTGGGCCGCCGAGCAGGTCGGCGGCGACCGCGTGCAGGTCTCCTCGGCCACCCCGCCCGGCGGCGAGCCGCACGACCTGGAGCTCACCCCGCGGGACGTCGCCGCGATCTCCGAGGCCGACCTGGTCATCCACCTCGAGGGCTTCCAGCCCGGCCTCGACGACGCCGTCGCGTCCGAGGCCCCCGACGCCGCCTGGGACGCGGGTCAGGCCGCCGACCTGTCGCTGACGACCACCAGCGAGCACGACCACGCCCACGAGGGCGAGGAGCACGCCGACGAGGAGGCCCACGCGGACGAGGCGCACGCCGAGGAGGAGGCGCACGCCGAGGGCGAGGGGTCGGTCGACCCGCACTTCTGGCTCGACCCCACCCGCCTGGCCGACGTCGCCGACGCCCTGGCCGACCGGCTCGCCGAACTGGACCCCGACGGCGCGGACACCTATGCGGACAACGCCGCTGCGCTGCGCGCCGACCTCGAGGCCCTGGACACGGAGATGTCCGACGCGCTCGCGGGCTGCGCGGTGGACACCCTGGTGACGAGCCACGACGCGTTCGGCTACCTCGGCGAGCGCTACGGTCTCGAGGTGGTCGGCATCAACGGGCTCAGCCCCTCGCAGGAGCCCAGCGCCGCCCAGCTCGGCGAGATCACCGAGCTGGTGGCCGACCGCGGCATCACCACCGTCTACACCGAGACCCTCGTCGACCCGGCGGTGGCCGAGACCGTGGCCGCGGAAGCGGGCGTGCGGACCGCCGTCCTCGACCCGCTCGAGGGGCTGACCGACGAGTCGGCCGGCGAGGACTACCTCGAGGTCATGCGCGCCAACCTGGCCACCCTGCAGGAGGGCCAGAACTGCTCGTGACCGGTCGCGATCTCGCCGAGCAGCACCGCACGGAGCCCGACCTCGACCTCGCGGTCGGGCTCCGCGGCGCCAGCATCGGCTACGGCGACGTCCCCGTGGTGCAGGACGTCGACCTGACCGTGCACCCGGGCGAGGCGCTCGCCGTCCTCGGGTCGAACGGCTCCGGGAAGACCACCCTCGCCCGCGGCCTGCTCGGCCTGGCCTCCGTGCTGGGCGGGGAGGTGACGGTCCTCGGTGCGCCGGTGGGGCGGCTGCGCGAGCGCGGCCGCGTCGGCTACGTGCCCCAGCGGCACACGGTCAGCGGGGCCGTGCCGGCGACCGTCCGCGAGGTGGTCGGCGTCGGCCGGCTCGCGCGGCGCGGGCTGCTCGGCCGTCCCACGGCCGCCGACCGCGCGGCGGTGGCCGACGCCATCGACGCGGTGGGGCTCGGCGACCGCACGCGGGACCCGGTCGCGTCGCTGTCGGGCGGCCAGCAGCGCCGCGTTCTCGTGGCCCGGGCACTGGCCGCCGAACCGGAGCTGCTGGTCATGGACGAGCCGACCGCCGGGGTCGACGCCGCCAACCAGGAGACGCTCGCCCGGGTCCTCGCCGAGGTCTCCGCGCGCGGGACGACCCTGCTCGTGGTCACCCACGAGGCCGGCCCGCTCGCCGGCGTCCTGACCCGCGCGGTCGTCGTCGACCACGGGCGGATCCGCTACGACGGCCCCCTCGCCGGGGCCGGCCCGCTCGCCGGCGACGCGGGGCACCACCACCCCGAGGACCCGGACGACCACCCGGGGACCGGGTACCGCCAGCACCAGCCGTGGACGTCGTCCCGCCCGGTGCGCGCCCGCGACGGGGAGCAGTGACGTGGAGATCCTCCAGTACGGGTTCATGCAGCGGGCGCTGCTGGCCTCCCTGATGGTGGGGCTGGCCGCTCCGGCGGTCGGCATCTTCCTGGTGCAGCGGCGGCTGTCGCTGCTGGGCGACGGGCTCGGCCACGTCGCGCTCGTCGGCGTCGGCGTCGGCGTCCTCACCTCCACCGCCCCGGTGGGGGCGGCCCTCGTCGCGGCGGTCGCCGGGGCGGTGCTGATCGAGCTGGTCCGAGCCCGCGGGCGCACCAGCGGTGACGTGGCGCTCGCCGTCCTCTTCTACGGGGGCATCGCCGGTGGTGTGGTGCTGCTCAGCCTCGCGCCCGCCGGCCAGGCGACCAACCTCGACGCGTACCTGTTCGGGGCGATCACCACCACCAGCGCCGGGGACCTGGTGGCCTTCGGCGTGATCACGGTGGTGATCCTGTCGGTCGTCTGGCTGCTCGGGCAGCGGCTGTACGCGGTGAGCGACGACGAGGAGTACGCGCGCGCGGTGGGCCTGCCCGTGCTGGCGCTCAACGTGGTGCTCGCCGCGCTCGTGGCCTCGACGGTCGTGCTGTCGATGCGCGTCGTCGGCCTGCTGCTGATCAGCGCGCTGATGATCCTGCCCAGCGCGGTCGCCCAGCTGCTGGCCGGCAGCTTCCGACAGGCGCTGCTGCTGGCCTGCGGCATCGGGCTGGTGGTCAGCCTCGCCGGGACCACGGCCTCCTACTACACGGGCACGCCGTCGGGCGGCACGATCGTGCTGCTGGCCATCGCGCTGTTCCTGCTCGTCGCGCTGGGCGTCGCCGTCCGGGAGGCCACGGGCCGCCGCCGGCACCGGCGTAAGGTCGGCCTGCACGCCGCCCACCCGCACGAGCACGGGGAGGGCTGCGGCCACCGGCCGGTCCCGCACGGCGACCACGTGGACTACGACCACGACGGCCACCTGCACGCCCCGCACCGGACCGGCACGGGCGTGCACTACGACGAGCACGGCGAGCACCCGGTGCCGGCACCGGTGGAGGGAAAGGCAGGCCGACCGTGAGCTCCCCCGACACCGCTCCCCCCGCCCGCCGGCAGACCCGCCAGCGCACCGCCGTCCTGGACCTGCTCGACGAGCTCGACGGCTTCCGGAGCGCCCAGGACCTGCACGCCCTGCTGCGCGAGCGCGGCGACTCGGTGGGCCTGGCGACGGTCTACCGGGCGCTGCAGGCGCTGGTCGACGACGGCCTGGTCGACGTGCTGCGCAGCGGCGAGGGCGAGGCCGCGTACCGCCGGTGCTCGCCGGTGCACCACCACCACCTGGTGTGCCGCTCGTGCGGGCGGACGGTGGAGGTCGCCGACCCGCCGGTGGAGCGCTGGGCGGCGAGGATCGCCGCCGAGCACGGCTTCGCCGACGTGCAGCACGAGCTCGAGGTGTTCGGCACCTGCGGGAGCTGCGCCGCCGACCGCTGAGCGGCTGACGCTACCGACGCGTCAGCGCTCGCGGAGCGCCCGAAGGGCCGCCTTCCGGGCGTCACCGGTGAGCCGGTCCAGGAAGACCTTCCCGTCGAGGTGGTCGACCTCGTGCTGCAGGCAGCGGGCCATCAGCCCCTCGCCCTCCAGCCGCAGCGGCTTGCCGTCGACGTCGAAGCCCTCCGCGACGCAGCGCATCGCGCGCACGGTCGGTGCCCAGATGCCCGGCACCGAGAGACAGCCCTCGTCGCCGTCCTGGATCTCCTCGGAGCGCTCGACGATGACCGGGTTGACCATGTGCCCGATCACGCCGTCGATGTTGTACGAGAAGGCGCGCACGTTGACGCCGATCTGCGGCGCCGCGACCCCGGCCCGGCCGGGGTGGTCGACGGTCTCCTCCAGGTCGCGGACCAGCGCGGCCAGCCAGGCGTCGAAGGCCCGGACCGGGTCCGAGGGGGTGCGCAGCACCGGGTCGCCGAGTTCGCGGATGGGGCGGATCGTCACCCGGCCAGTCTCTCAGCCCGGTCCCGGCGCTCAGCGCAGGCGTCCGACCAGCACCATCTCGTCGCGGTGCACCACCTCGCGGCGGTACTCGGCCGGGAGGTCGCCGGTCTTGCGGCCGAGCAGCCGGGGCATCTCCCGCGCGTCGTAGGCGACCAGCCCGCGGGCGACCACCACGCCGTCCGGCCCGACCAGCTCCACCGGGTCGTCGGCGAGGAACTCCCCCGCCACGCCGGTGATCCCGGCGGCCAGCAGCGACGCGTGCCGCTCGCGGAGGGCGGCGACCGCCCCGTCGTCGAGCAGCAGCCGGCCCCGCGGACGGCTGGCGTAGCGCAGCCAGAACTGGCGGGCGCTGGGCCGCTTGCCCATCGGCGCGAAGAGGGTGCCCACCCGGTCGCCGTCCAGCGCGCCCGCGGCCTGCGGGGTGGAGGTGACCACGACCGGCACCCCGGCGTGCGCGGCGATGAACGCCGCCTCGACCTTGGTCGCCATCCCCCCGGTGCCCACGCCGTTGCGGCTGGCCGAGCCGAGGACGACCGCGGCGAGGTCCGCCGGGTCTCGCACGGTGTCGACCAGCTGAGCGGGCCCGGTGCGCGGGTCGCCGTCGTACACCCCGTCGACGTCGGAGAGCAGCACGAGGGCGTCGGCCTGCGACAGGTGGGCGACCAGCGCGGCGAGCCGGTCGTTGTCCCCGAAGCGGATCTCGTCGGTGGCGACCGTGTCGTTCTCGTTCACGACCGGCAGCACGCCGAGGTCCAGCAGCCGGTCCACCGTCCGCCGGGCGTTGCGGTAGTGGCTGCGGCGGGTGAGGTCGTCGGCGGTGAGCAGCACCTGGCCGACGGTGATCCCGTGACGGGCGAAGGCGTCGGCGTAGGTCTGCACCAGGCGCAGCTGACCGACGCTGGCCGCGGCCTGCGCGGTCGCCAGATCTCGCGGGCGCCCGTCGAGGCCGAGCGGCGCCAGCCCCGCCGCGATCGCGCCGGAGGAGACGAGCACGACCTCCCGGCCCGACGACCGAACGGCGGCGAGCGCGTCGACCAGGGCGGTCAGCCGCTCGACGTCCAGCCCACCGGGCAGCGTGGTCAGCGAGGAGGAGCCGACCTTGACCACGACCCGGCCCGCTCCGGCGATCGCGGGGCGGGCGGCGGCAGCGGTCACCGGTCCCCCTCGCCGGCCCCACCGGGTAGGTCGTCGGCCAGCTCCTCGAGCTCCGCGTCGGTCCAGCCGCGCTCGGTCGCCTCGAACGGCACCCGGCGGGCGCGCTTGGCCGCCAGCCGCTCGGCGGCCCCGATCCGCTCGTTGCTCTCCAGCCGGTTGTCGGTGCCGCGCCCGCCCAGGCCCGCGGACTCCTCGGCGGTGAGGGTGCCGGCGGGCAGCGTGGGCGCCCAGTCGAAGGTGACGTCGCCGATGGTGACGGCGTCGCCCTCGCGGGCGCCGGCCTTGGCCAGCTCCTCCTCCACCCCGAGGCGGTTGAGCCGGTCGGCGAGGTAGCCGACGGCCTCGTCGTTGGTGAAGTCGGTCTGCCGCACCCACCGCTCGGGCTTCACGCCGCGGACGACGAACGAGCCGGGGTCGTCGGGGTCGCGCTCGACGGTGAAGCCGGTGTCGTCGACGGCGCGCGGGGTCAGCGTCACCCGCACCGGCTCGGGCGCCGGCAGCGAGGCGCGGTGCTCCTCGACGGCGGCCGCCAGGGCGTAGCCGAGCGCGGCGAGCCCCTCACCGGTCACGGCGCTGATCGGGAACACCTGCAGGCCGCGCGCCTCGAGGGTCCCGCGGACGAGGTCGACCAGCTCCCGGCCGTCGGGGACGTCGATCTTGTTGAGGACGGCGATGCGGAGCCGACCGACCAGGTCGAGCTCGTCCCCGGAGTACTGGGCGAGCTCGTGCTCCAGCGCCTCGATGTCGGTCTCGGGGTCGCGCCCGGGCTCCATGGTGGCCATGTCGATGACGTGCACCAGGACGGCGCAGCGCTCGACGTGCCGCAGGAACTGCAGGCCCAGCCCCTTGCCCGCCGAGGCGCCGGGGATCAGGCCCGGCACGTCGGCCATCGTGTAGACGGTGTCGCCGGAGCGCACCACGCCGAGGTTGGGCACCAGCGTGGTGAAGGGGTAGTCGGCGATCTTCGGCCGGGCCGCCGACATGGCGGCGACCAGCGAGGACTTGCCCGCCGACGGGTACCCGACCAGCCCGACGTCGGCGATGCTCTTGAGCTCCAGCACCGCGTCGAGGGCTTCGCCGGGCTCGCCGAGCAGCGCGAACCCGGGTGCCTTGCGGCGGTTGTTGGCCAGCGCGGCGTTGCCCAGCCCGCCCTTGCCCCCGTGCGCGAGCACCACCCGGGTGCCGGCGCCGACCAGGTCGGCGATCTGCCGGCCGTCGAGGGTGCTCACGACCGTGCCCTCGGGGACGCGCAGGACGCGGTCCTCGCCGCGGGCACCGTGCCGGTTGCTGCCGGCGCCGGGGCGGCCGTTGGCCGCCTTCTGGTGCGGGCGGTGGTGGAAGTCCAGCAGCGTGTGCACGCTCGGGTCCACCTCGAGGACGACGTCGCCGCCGTCACCGCCGTTGCCGCCGTCGGGCCCGCCGAGCGGCTTGAACTTCTCCCGGTGCACCGACGACACACCGTGCCCGCCGTTGCCGGCGGCGACGTGGATGGTCACCCGGTCGACGAAAGCGGCCATGCCCGCCACCTCCTAGCTGGCTGAGAAGCGCCACGAGCGCACGGGCCCATCGGCCCGTGCGCTCGTCGGCAGAACGGATGTGGTGGCCCCGCTGGGAACAGCGGGAGCCTTCCTCAGACCGCGGTGATGGAGACGGTCTTGCGTCCCCGTCGCGTGCCGAAGGTGACCGCGCCCGGCGCGAGCGCGAACAGCGTGTCGTCGCCACCGCGGCCGACACCCAGGCCCGGGTGGAAGTGGGTGCCGCGCTGGCGGACGATGATCTCGCCGGCCTTCACGACCTGGCCGCCGAACCGCTTCACGCCGAGGCGCTGGGCGTTCGAGTCGCGGCCGTTCCGGGAGGACGAGGCGCCCTTCTTGTGTGCCATGTCGGGGTCAGCCCTTCGTGATGTCGCGGACCACGACGTCGGTGAGGCGCTGACGGTGCCCCTGACGCTTGTGGTAGCCGGTCTTGTTCTTGAACTTGTGGATGTGGATCTTGGGACCCTTGCCGTGGGCGAGGATCTCACCCGTCACGGTCACCTTCGCCAGGGCCGCCGCGTCGCTGGTGACGGTGTCACCGTCGACCAGGAGGATGGCCGGCAGGGTGACGGTGTCGCCAGCCTCACCGGCGAGACGGTTGATCGTGAACGTGTCGCCCACGGCCACCTTGTGCTGGCTGCCGCCAGCCTTCACCACTGCGTACACCACTGACTCCTGTTCGCGTTTCTCACGTCGAGCTCTGTGTCCGGCGCGCACGACCGGGGGGCGCCGGGTGCTTGGACGGGCTGCGCACGCCGTCCCGGCGGCGCCCGCAAGCGCCTGCGCGGTGGCGCAGCAACCCGTCCAGCGTACCCGAGCCGTCCCGGGCCGGTCGACACGCCCTGGTCGTGACCCTGCTGACCCCGGAAGGGCTAGCTGACCGGCGGGCCGGCCGGCCGGCTGGCCGCCCGGCGTCGCCGCGGCCGGGTGGCCGCGGCAGAGACCTCGCCGTTCCCCGGGGCCTGCGCCTCCGGGGCCGGCGGGGCGTCCTTGACCTGCGGGGCCTCCTGGGCCGGCGGGCCGTCCGGCGCCGGCGCACCGGCGTCGGCGGTGTGCGCCGCCCCGCCGGGGACGACGTCGGCGGCCGTGGTCGCCGGGGTGATCGGCAGGGCGTCCTGCTCCGGCGCCTCCACCGCGGCGACCTCACCGGCCGGGAGGACGTCGTCGGCCTCCGTGCCCGCCTCCGCCGTCTCCGCGGCGGGCACCGGCACCGGCGTCGTCCCCTCCAGCGGCGGCACCGTCGCCGCCGGGGCGGCGACCTCCTCGGGCGCGGGCGCCACGGGGCCGGCCTCCTCCACCGCCTCGGCGGAGCCGTCGGCGACCGGCTCGGCCGGTGCCCCGTCGTCGGCGCGGGTGCCGGCGAGCACGGCGGCGTCCTCGGCCGCGCGCTCCTCGCCCGCCTGCCCGCGGTTGCGGCGACCCCGGCTGCGGCGGCCGCTGCGGCCGCCGCCCTCGGGGGCCTCGCCGTCCCCGGCGGCCTCGGCGGCGACCGGCCGAGCGCCCTCCTCGGCCTCCCCGGCGTCCGGCGCCTCCTTGGCGGGGGACTCCTTGCCGCCGGACTCCTTGCCGCCACCGCCGCCGCGGTTGCGCCCGCTGCCCGCGTCCTTGCCGCCGCCGCCGGAGCCGTTGCCGCCCGAGCCGCTCCCCCGGCGCTTGTCGTCGACCGGGTCGGTGTGCACCAGGATCCCGCGGCCGCGGCAGTGGTCGCAGGCCTCGGAGAAGACCTCCAGCAGCCCCTGGCCCACCCGCTTGCGGGTCATCTGGACCAGGCCCAGCGAGGTCACCTCGGCGACCTGGTGCTTGGTGCGGTCGCGGCCCAGGCACTCGGTCAGCCGCCGCAGCACGAGGTCGCGGTTGCTCTCGAGCACCATGTCGATGAAGTCGATGACGATGATGCCGCCGATGTCGCGCAGCCGGAGCTGGCGGACGATCTCCTCCGCCGCCTCCATGTTGTTGCGCGTCACCGTCTGCTCGAGGTTGCCCCCGGAGCCGGTGAACTTGCCGGTGTTGACGTCGACGACGGTCATCGCCTCGGTCCGGTCGATGACCAGCGAGCCACCCGAGGGCAGCCAGACCTTGCGGTCCAGCGCCTTGGTGAGCTGCTCGTCGATCCGCAGGTCCCGGAAGACGTCGCCCTCACCGGTGTAGCGGGTGAGCCGCTCGGACAGCTCGGGCGAGACGTGCGCGACGTAGGCCTCGACGGTGTCCCAGGCGTCGTCGCCCTGGACGACGAGCTCCTTGAAGTCCTCGTTGAAGACGTCGCGGATGACCCGGATCGCGAGGTCCGGCTCCCCGTACAGCAGCGTCGGCGCGTTCGTCGTCGACTCGGACTTCTGCTTGATGACGTCCCACTGCGCCTTGAGCCGGTTGACGTCCCGGGTGAGCTCCTCCTCCGAGGCGCCCTCCGCCGCGGTCCGGATGATGACGCCGGCGTCCTCGGGGACGATCTTCTTGAGGATGTCCTTGAGCCGCTGGCGCTCGGTGTCGGGCAGCTTGCGGCTGATCCCGGTCATCGAGCCGCCGGGCACGTACACCAGGAAGCGGCCGGGCAGGTTGATCTGCTGGGTCAGCCGGGCGCCCTTGTGGCCGATCGGGTCCTTGGTGACCTGCACCAGGATCTTGTCGCCGGACTTGAACGCCTGCTCGATCGAGCGCTGCTTACCCGAGAGCCCGACGGCGTCCCAGTTGACCTCACCGGCGTAGACGACGGCGTTGCGCCCCTTGCCGATGTCGACGAACGCGGCCTCCATGCTCGGGAGCACGTTCTGCACCCGGCCCAGGTAGACGTTGCCCGCGAAGGACGTCGCCGAGGCCTGGGTGACGTAGTGCTCGACGAGGACGTCGTCCTCGAGGACGGCGATCTGCGTCCGCTCACCCCGCTGGCGGATGACCATCTTGCGGTCCACCGCCTCGCGGCGGGCCAGGAACTCGGCCTCGGTGAGGATCGGCTGGCGGCGGCGGCCGGTGTCGCGGCCGTCCCGACGGCGCTGGCGCTTGGCCTCCAGGCGGGTGGAGCCGGTGATGCCGCGGACGTCGTCGTCGCTGGTCGTGCGGCCGTTGCGCCCGGCGCGCTCGGGGCGGTCGTCGTCGTCGGCGTCGTCGGAGCTCTCGTCCGCGCCCGAGCTGCCACCCCGGCGGCGACGGCGGCGCCGGCGCCGGGTGCCCGAACCGGTCGAGCCCTCGTCGTCGCCCTCGTCCTCGTCGGCCTCGGCGGACTCGGCGGAGGTGTCCTCGTCCTCGGCGTCGTCGCTGCCGGGCCGCTCGTCACCGGAGTCGTCGTCGGCGTCCGAGGAGTCCTCGCCGCTGCGGCCGCGGCCACGGCCCCGGCGGCCGCGACGGCGACGGCGGCTCGCCGACGAGCCACCCTCGTCGCGGTCCTCGCCCGAGTCGTCGCGGTCCTCGCCGTCCTCGGCCTGCTCGTCGTCGGTGTCCGCCTCGGCCTGCTCCGGCTGCTCCGCGGCGGCGCGGCGGCGCGACCGGCTGCGGCGGGAGCGCGGCGCCTCGTCGGCCGCGGCGTCGTCGCCGTCCTGCTCCTCGGCGGTGCCGTCGGCGAGCTCGGGGTCGGGCGACTCCACGG
>NZ_SSXA01000041.1 GCF_021698975.1 Blastococcus sp. KM273128
GCCCACTGGCCGTCGGTCAGCGAGCTGTCATACCGGGAAGAAGCCGCAGACCGCGGCTGGCATGTACAGACACACATCCACCCGGACCATCACCGACGCGCCATCGGCCACCAGCCGCCACGCCGCTGGCCCGAGCGCCAGCCGTCACGCCGTCACCCTCCGCTCAACGCCGGTTACCCAACACCCTCTCAGGGCTGCACGGACGGGGAGCCGTCGGCCCGGGCGCGCGGCCCCGGCCCGTCCCCGGCAGGCTGGCGGTGGTGGCCGGCCGGCGGCCACCACCGCGCCGAGGAGGTACCGCGTGTCCCGCCCCCCGTTCCCGCCGTTCACCCTGGAGACCGCCCGGCAGAAGGTCCGCGCCGCGGAGGACGCCTGGAACTCCCGCGATCCCGTGCGGGTGGCCGAGGCCTACACCGAGGACACGGTCTGGCGGAACCGCGCGGAGTTCCTGCGGGGCCGGGACGAGGTGGTGGGGTTCCTGACCCGCAAGTGGCGGCGGGAGCAGGACTACGCGCTGCGCAAGGAGCTGTGGGCCTTCACCGACGACCGCATCGCCGTCCGGTTCCAGTACGAGTGGCACGACGACGAGGGCGGCACCTGGCGCTCCTACGGCAACGAGAACTGGGAGTTCGCCGAGAACGGCCTCATGCGCCGCCGGGAGGCCAGCATCAACGACGTGCCGATCGCCGCGGAGGAGCGGTGGATCCTCGGCCCGCGGGAGGACGGCGACACCACCCCGCTGCCGTTGCGCTGAGCCGGCGTCGGGGCTCGGTCGTCATCTCGTAGCGCCCGCGCCGCGGGCATCCGACCAGGGCCGACCCTGAGCGCCGAACCAGGGGCGGTTCCGGGTGTCACCGGATGTCCGTGGCGCGGTGCGGGCGGCACGCTCGTGGCATGACGAACTCGGTTCCTCTCCCGCCTCCCGCTGACGCCCCCGGCGAGACCCGGCAGCCGCCGCCCGCCGGGCGGCCGGAGCTCCGTCGCAGCACCACCGACCGGATGGCCGGTGGCGTCTGCGGCGGCCTCGCCGACTACAGCGGCATCGACACCGTGCTGTGGCGCGTCGGCTTCGTCGGCCTGACCGTCGCCGGTGGTGCCGGCGTCCTGGTGTACCTGCTGCTCTGGGTGCTGATGCCCGCCGGGCCGGCCCGCGCCGACGAGACCCCGAGCCCGCTGGAGCGGCTGGTCCAGCGCCTGCACGAGGCCCTCACCGGGCGCCGGGCAGCACCGCCGCGGTGAGCCCGGCGGCGACCCCGGCGGTGGTCTCCACGCCGGCGGCCCTCGCGGCGGACGACACGGGGACCGGCGCCGGCCCCGGACCGGCGCCGGTCCGCGAGGATGGGCTGCCCACGGCACCGACGAGCGATGGAGCACCGACGTGACCTCTTCCCCCGCACCCCAGCCGGCCCCGGTCGTCGTCCCGCAGTTCTTCGTGCGGCAGCGGGTCACGATGATGGTCAACCGCTACGAGGTGCTGGCTGCCAACCCCGACGGCAGCGCGGGCCGGCTGCTCGCCCTCGCCGAGCAGAAGCGGATGAAGCTGCGCGAGGAGGTCGTCTTCTTCGCCGACGCGGGGAAGAGCCGGCGGGCGTTCTCGTTCAAGGCCCGGCAGCGCCTCGACGTCGGCGCCGAGCACGACGTCCTCGACGAGCACGGCCAGCCGATCGGCTACTTCCGCAAGGCCTTCGGTGCCAGCCTGCTGCGCTCCACCTGGCACCTCTCCGCGCCGGGGGTGGAGGCGGTCGGTCGGGAGCGCAACCCGTTCATCGCGGTGCTGCGCCGGGTGTGGAACTTCATCCCGTTCCTGGACGCCGTCCCGGTGCCCTTCCTCTTCCACTTCGACTTCACCGACAGCCGGTCCGGTGCCCCCGTGATGAGCAGCCAGAAGCGGATCGGGCTGCGCGACCACTACACGGTGACCGTCCCCGACCCGAACCTGGACTTCCGGGTGGCGGCGGCGATGGCGGTGGCCCTGGACGCGCTGCAGAGCCGCTGAGCCGTCGCGGGGCCCGTCCGGGGTCTTCTGCGCGCTCTCGCGGTCCTGCAGGGCTCCCGGAGCGCGAGGAACACCTGCGAAGGCGCACGCCAGGGGCGCCCGGGAAGGAGGTGCCGCCCGCCGGTGTTGCGACAGGCAACCGACGCGAAAGGCCGTACCCCGCATGAGCACCACCCTGTCCGTCCTCGACCTGGCACCCATCCCCCGCGGGGAGACCGCGAGCAGCGCCATCGCCGCCAGCGTCGCCCTCGCCCAGCGCGCGGAGGAGCACGGCTACGCGCGGGTCTGGTACGCCGAGCACCACAACATGCCCACGATCGCGTCGTCGGCCACCAGCGTCCTCATCGCGCACGTCGGCGCGCAGACCCGCAGCATCCGGCTGGGCGCCGGCGGCATCATGCTGCCCAACCACTCGCCGCTGACGATCGCCGAGCAGTTCGGCACGCTCGACGCGATGTACCCGGGCCGCATCGACCTGGGCCTGGGCCGCGCGCCCGGGAGCGACCAGAACACCATGTACGCGCTGCGCCGCGACCCGCGCTCGGCCGACACCTTCCCGCAGGACGTCCTCGAGCTCCAGGCCTACCTCGCCGGTGAGACGCGGGTGCCCGGCGTCGACGCGATCCCCGGCAAGGGCTCGCGCGTGCCGCTGTACGTCCTGGGCTCCTCGATGTTCGGTGCCACGCTCGCCGCCGCCCTCGGCCTGCCCTACGCGTTCGCCTCGCACTTCGCGCCGGCCATGCTGGAGCCCGCCGTCGCCGCCTACCGGCGGGAGTTCAAGCCCTCCGAGCAGCTCGCCGAGCCCTACGTCATCGCCGGCGTCAACGTGGTCGCCGCCGACAGCACGGCCGCCGCGCAGGAGCAGCTGCAGGCGGTGCGCCGGAACCTGGCCGTCGGCCTGTTCGGCCGCGGCCGGGCGCTCACCGACGAGCAGGCCGACCAGCTGCTCGCCCAGGGCGCCGGTCAGCACGTCGGCACGATGCTCACCCACACCGCCGTCGGCACCCCGGACGAGGTGCGCGAGCACCTCGAGGGGTTCACGAAGCTCGCCGACGCCGACGAGCTGATCGTCGCCCACCAGTCGGGGTCCCTCGAGGGGCGGCTGCGGTCGGTGGAGCTGGTGGCCGGGGCGATGCGCCCGCGCGCGCTGTGACGCGACCGTGTTTCGGCCCCCGGGGCGGCACGGGTAGGCGACGGCGGTGACGTACTCGATCGTGGCCCGCGACCCCGAGACGGGGGAGATGGGCGTCGCCACGCAGTCCCAGGCCTTCGCGGTCGGCAACAGCGTCCCCTTCGCCCTCCCCGGGCACGGCGTCATCGCCACGCAGTCGATGGCCGAGCCGATGTACGGCGCCGTCGGCCTGGACCTGCTCCGCGGCGGGTTCACCGCCCAGGAGGTGCTGACGGCGCTCAGCAGCGTCGACCCGCAGCCCGAGCGGCGGCAGGTCGCCGTGCTGGGGCTGGCCGGCGACTTCGCCGTCTACACGGGCACGAGCTGCGTGGACGCCGCCGGGCACCTCATCGGCGACACCTGCGTCGCGCTGGCCAACATGGCCAGCTCCCCGGCGGTGTGGGAGGCGATGGTGGAGCGGTTCGAGGGCTCCTCCGGCCCGCTCGCCCAGCGGTTGCTCAACTCCCTGGTGGCGGGGGAGGAGGCCGGCGGTGACTTCCGGGGGCGCCGGTCGGCAGCGATCATGGTCGTCCGGGCGACCACCACCGGCCGCCCCTGGCACGACATGGTGGTCGACCTGCGGGTCGACGACTCCCCGGACCCGCTCGGTGTCCTGGCCGACCTCACCGTGACCCGCGCCCGCTACCAGGACGTCGTCCGCGCATTCCAGCAGGCCATCGACGGCGACCCGGTCTCCGCCGACCGCGAGCTGGAGCTGCTCCGGCCGATGGACCCGGTCAGCGAACCGGACCAGCTGATGTGGCGGGCCGTCGTCGCGGCGCTCGCCGGGCGGGAGGACGACGCCCGCGCGATGCTCGTCGACCTGGCGGCCACCGCGCCGCAGTTCATCGAGGCCGCCAGCCGTTTCGGCAAGGCCGGGCTCATGCCGGCCGACGTCGTCGACCGGATCGTCCCGCCGGTGCCGCCCAGCTGACGGCGGCCTCCCCCCGGCGGGGGAGGGCGGACGTGACCTGCGTTTCAGACGGTCCCGTACCGTGCCGATGGTGCGGCCATGGGACAGCGGCGCACCTCGGATGTGCGGCAGCAGGGCGTGCACCCGGCGATGCGCCGGGTGCGGGTGACCGGCGCTGTCGCGACGGCCGCCTGGCCGGCCGGTGTAGCGCTGGCCGGGCTCCCGGGTGTCCCCGGCGTGCTGGGTGGAGTGGTGGAGCTGGTGCCGCTCGCCGCGCTGACGCTCGTCCTCGTGCTGCGCGCCGTCGCCGTCCCAGCCGGACGTCGCGCGTGGTGGTGCCTCGCCGGCGCCGTGGGCGCCTACCTGCTCGGCGCCGTGGGGCTCGACGTGCACCGGCACGTGATGGGCCTGGTGGAACGACCGTGGTGGGCCGACGCCCTTCAGCTGGGCTTCTACCCGCTGGCCTTCCTTGCCCTCGTGTTGATGGTCCGCGGCCGGATGCACCGGCTGACGGTGAGCCTCTGGCTCGACTGCCTGGTCACCGGGCTGACCGCCGGGGCCGTGGTCGCCGCCCTCGTGCTCGGCGACCTTCTGCGGACCGCCGCCGGCGGGGACAGCGCCGCGCTCGTCGGCGCCGCCTACCCGGTGGGCGACCTGCTGCTGCTGGGCCTGCTGGCCGCCGGTCTGGTCGTCGTCGGCCGGCGTGGTGGGGCGGACTGGTGGTGGCTCGTCACCGGCCTGGTGCTGTTCGTCGGCGGGGACACGGTCTACGCGCTCCAGGTGGCCGCCGGCACTTTCGAGTCGGGCGGGGTGCTGGACCTCGTGTGGGGGATGGCCTTCTTCTGTCTCGGCCTCTCCGCGTGCCATGCGCCGGCGAGCGACCTCACCGGCTCGGCCGAGCGTCGTGACCCGCTGCTCGTGCCGGCGGTGTGCACTCTCACGGCGGTCGTGTTGCTCGTGCACGGCTACTTCCGCGGCGGCGACCCCGTCGCAGGAGCGCTGGCCTGCGGTGCGGTCCTCGCGGCCCTGGCCCGCACCGCGCTCACCGTCCGGGCCGTCAGCGCGCTGGCCGACAGCCGCCGGCAGGCGCGCACCGACGAGCTGACCGGGCTGCCCAACCGCCGCTCGGTGTTCGAGGCCCTCGACGGCGCCGACGACCGGCTGCTGGCCGGCGAGGAGGTGGCCGTCCTCGTGCTCGACCTCGACCGGTTCAAGGAGATCAACGACTCGCTGGGCCACGGGACCGGCGACGCGCTGCTGCGCGAGGTCGCCACGCGGCTGCGGTCCCAGGTGCGCGAGGGCGACGTGCTGGCCCGGCTGGGCGGGGACGAGTTCGTCGTCCTGGCCCGGGACCTCGATGCCGACGGCGCCCGCGCCCTGGCCGACCGGCTGCGCACCCACCTGCGGCGCCCGTTCCTCCTGGGCGGGATGGAGCTCGCCGTCGACGCCGCCGTCGGTGCCGCCATCGGTCCCGAGCACTCGGCCAACGCCGTCGAGCTGCTGCAGCTGGCCGACCTGGCGATGTACTCGGCCAAGTCGGCCCGGCTGGGCGCCGCCGTCTACGACGAGGACCGCGACGGCCACGGCCGGCACCGGCTGGAGGAGGTCGCGGCGCTGCGACGGGCCCTCGAGAACGGTGAGCTGGTGCTGCACTACCAGCCGAAGCTGGACCTCCCGACGGGCACCGTGGCCGGCGTCGAGGCGCTCGCGCGCTGGCAGCACCCCGAGCGTGGCCTGCTCTACCCCGACGCCTTCATCGACCTCGCGGAGTCGGCCGGCCTGATGGCGCAGCTGACCACCCGGGTGATCGACGTGGCGCTGGCCCAGTGCCGCCGCTGGGTCGACCAGGGGCGCGCGCTCACCATGGCGGTCAACGTGAGCCCCTCCAACCTGGTGGACCAGGGCTTCCCAGACGACGTCGCCCGCTTGCTGGCCGCGCACGGGCTGCCCGCCTCGAGCCTGGTGCTCGAGGTCACCGAGAGCCTGCTGATGGCCGACCGGGAGCGCGCCGTCGGGGTGCTCACCCGGCTCCGTGATGCCGGCGTCGGCGTGGCGATCGACGACTACGGCACCGGGCACTCCAGCCTGGCCTACCTCGCCGCGCTGCCCGTCACCGAGCTGAAGCTGGACCGCACCTTCACCGCGGCCCTGACCGGCAGCGCCCGGGCGGCGTCGATCGTCACCTCCACCCTCCAGCTGGCCCACGCGCTGGACCTGGTGCTGGTGGCCGAGGGGGCCGAGGACGCGGCGACGGTCGCGGCGCTGGCCGAGCTGGGCTGCGACGTCGTCCAGGGGTACCACCTGAGCCGGCCGCTTCCGCCGGAGCAGCTGGAGGTCTGGCTGCACGAGCGGGCGCAGGCCCCCGTCACCAGCCCGGGGTGAGCCCCTCCTCCAGCCAGCTCTCGTACTCCGCCCCGGTCATCGGCCGGGCCGCCGCCAGCGCCTCCTCCAGCACCGGGACGGCGACGGCGGCGGGGGCCGCGACGCCTACCCGGACGTCCGTCCCGTAGCGCGTGAGTTCCTGCCACCCGTCGGTTTCGCGGAGCCACACGCCGTCGCGGACGGACCGGCAGGCGATCACCGGCTGGTCGCCGTCCGGGGTGCGGAGGGAGGGGACGGCGCAGGGATCGGCGGCAGCCGGGTCCACCGGGTCGTCGCGGAACAGCCACAGCTGCGGGCCGGCGCCGTCGACGGGGGAGAGGCGGGTCCAGACGAGCGCGCTACCGGTGGCCTGCGGCAGTCGAGCCCGGTACCCACCCGGCTCGCTGGTCCACGGGCGCTCGGTCGTGCCCACCTCGGTGCGGATCCGCTCGGCGCGGACGTCCTGCAGGACCGCCCGGCCCCAGCCGAACCCGACGGCGGCGGTGCTCACGACGAGGAGCACCGCGGTGGCGGTGCGGACACGGCCCGGCCACTGCAGCCCGGCCACCGCGGCGAACGGCAGGCCGGCGGCGGCGTACCACAGCAGGACCGGGAGGTCCGGGGCGCGCTCCAGGCGGACCACCACCCCCGCGAGGACGACGACGATCGCCGTGGACACGACTGCCAGCACGGCGCCGCGCAGCGCCGACCCCGGCCGGCCGTAGCCGCCGGGCCCGGCCAGGCGGTCGAGGGCGACGGCGGCTGCGGCCACCAGCGCGACGATGCCGCCGAGGGCGGCGAGGACGGCGGCCGCGCCGCCGAAGAGCGAGGCCGCCAGTACCGGTGCGCCGACGACGGCCGCCAGGACGCCGAGCCCGCCGGCGAGCAGGACGTGCACCAGCTGCTGCACCGCCGACGGCGCCGCCGGGCCGTCCGGCGCGGGGATCTCCGGGGCCGGGCTGGGCAGCACGGACGGCAGTGTGGCACCCCGTGGAGCGGACCGGGATGCACGACGGGCGGGCACCCGGGGTGGGTGCCCGCCCGTCGAGGGGTGTCGTCCGCTAGCTCTTCGGCCGCGCGCCGGCGCGGAGGGCGCCGAGCAGGTCGTGGTTGAGCCGGGAGATCGTCTCCATCGAGATGCCCTTCGGGCAGGAGGCGGAGCACTCGCCGATGTTGGTGCAGCCGCCGAAGCCCTCGCGGTCCTGCTGCGCCACCATGTTGACCACGCGGTCGTTGCGCTCGGGCTGGCCCTGGGGGAGCAGCCCCAGGTGCGTCACCTTAGCGGCGGTGAACAGCATCGAGGAGGCGTTCGGGCAGGCCGCCACGCAGGCGCCGCAGCCGATGCAGGTCGCGGCGTCGAACGCGGCGTCCGAGTCGGCCTTGGGCACCGGCGTCGCGTGCGCCTCCGGCGCGGTCCCGGTCGGCACGCTGATGTAGCCGCCGGCCTGGATGATCCGGTCGAAGGCCCGCCGGTCGACCGCGAGGTCCTTGATGATCGGGAACGCGGTGGCCCGCCACGGCTCGATGTCGATCGTGTCGCCGTCGGCGAAGGACCGCATGTGCAGCTGGCAGGTCGTCGTCTGCTGCGGGCCGTGCGCCTGGCCGTTGATCATGACGCCGCACATGCCGCAGATGCCCTCGCGGCAGTCGTGGTCGAAGGCGACCGGGTCGTCGCCCTGCAGGATCAGCTGCTCGTTGAGCACGTCGAGCATCTCGAGGAACGACATGTCGGGGGAGATGTCGGTGATCTTGTAGGTCACCATCTTGCCCTTGACGGTCGGCCCCTGCTGGCGCCAGATGCGCAGCGTCAGGTTCATCCCGCGCTTCTCGGCCGCGGGGTTGCCGACGCTGGAGCGCATCGCGCCTTCGTGTGTGGCTGTCACTTGTAGCTCCGCTGGGCGAGGTGGACGTACTCGTACTCGAGGGCTTCCCGGTGCAGCACCGGGGGCTGGCCCTCCGGCGTCCACTCCCAGGCCGCCACGTAGGCGAAGTTCTCGTCGTCGCGCAGCGCCTCGCCCTCGGGGGTCTGGCTCTCCGCGCGGAAGTGCCCGCCGCAGCTCTCGCGGCGGTGCAGGGCGTCGATGCACATCAGCTCGGCGAGCTCGATGAAGTCGGCGACCCGGCCGGCGTGCTCCAGCGTCTGGTTGAACGAGTGCCAGTCGCCGGTCACCTTCAGGTTGCTCCAGAACTCCTGGCGGATCTCCTGGATGCGGTCGATGGCCTTGCGCAGGCCCTCGTCCGTGCGCTCCATGCCGCAGAGGTCCCACATCAGCTGGCCGACCTCGCGGTGGAAGGACGCCGGGGTGCGGTTGCCGTTGATGCTGAGCAGCTTCTGCACCTGCTCCTGCACACCGGTGAGCGCCTCGACCGCGGCCGGGTGGCTCTCGTCGACCTTCTCGAACGGGCCGTCGGCCAGGTAGCTGCTGATCGTCGACGGGAGCACGAAGTAGCCGTCGGCCAGGCCCTGCATCAGGGCGCTGGCGCCGAGCCGGTTGGCGCCGTGGTCGGAGAAGTTGGCCTCACCGATCACGAACATGCCCGGGATGGTCGACTGCAGGTCGTAGTCGACCCACAGGCCGCCCATCGTGTAGTGCACCGCGGGGTAGATCCGCATCGGCACCTGGTAGGGGTCCTCGCCCGTGATCTGGGCGTACATGTCGAACAGGTTGCCGTACTTGGCCTCGACGGCCGGGCGGCCCATGCGCTCGATCGCCTCGGCGAAGTCCAGGTACACGCCCAGCCCGCCGGGGCCCACCCCGCGGCCCTCGTCGCACACGTTCTTCGCCTGGCGCGAGGCGATGTCGCGGGGCACCAGGTTGCCGAACGAGGGGTAGATCCGCTCGAGGTAGTAGTCCCGCTCGTCCTCGGGGATTTCCCGCGGGTCGCGGGTGTCGCCGCGCTCCTTGGGCACCCACACGCGGCCGTCGTTGCGCAGCGACTCCGACATCAGGGTCAGCTTCGACTGGTAGTCGCCCTTGACCGGGATGCAGGTGGGGTGGATCTGGGTGTAGCAGGGGTTGGCGAAGTACGCGCCCCGCTTGTGCGCCCGCCAGATCGCCGTGGCGTTGGAGCCCTTGGCGTTCGTGGAGAGGTAGAAGACGTTGCCGTAGCCGCCGGTGGCGATGACGACGGCGTCGGCGAAGTGGGTGCTGATCTCGCCGCTGACCAGGTCGCGGGCGACGATGCCGCGGGCGCGGCCGTCGACGACGATCAGGTCGAGCATCTCGGTGCGGGCGTGCTGCTCGACGCTGCCGGCCGCGATCTGCCGCTCGAGGGCCTGGTAGGCGCCGTAGAGCAGCTGCTGGCCCGTCTGGCCGCGGGCGTAGAAGGTGCGGGAGACCTGCGTGCCACCGAAGGAGCGGTTGTCGAGCAGGCCGCCGTACTCGCGGGCGAAGGGCACGCCCTGCGCGACGCACTGGTCGATGATGTTGACGCTGACCTCGGCGAGGCGGTGCACGTTGTTCTCGCGCGAGCGGAAGTCACCGCCCTTGACCGTGTCGTAGAACAGCCGGTGCACGCTGTCGCCGTCGTTGCGGTAGTTCTTGGCGGCGTTGATGCCGCCCTGCGCGGCGACGCTGTGCGCGCGGCGCGGGCTGTCCTGGTACCAGAACGACTTCACCTTGTAGCCGGCCTCGCCCAGCGTGGCGGCGGCGGAGCCGCCGGCCAGGCCGGTGCCGACGACGATCACCGTCAGCTTGCGGCGGTTGGCCGGGTTGACCAGGCGGCCGCGGAACTTGCGCTCGCTCCAGCGCTCGCCGATCGGGACGTCGGTGGGGGCCGCGGTGTCGGCGATCGGCTCGCCGACGGAGAAAAGCTCGAGAGGCATCGGGGGAGCTCCTTAGTCGATGAGCCCGAAGAGGACGGAGAAGGGCACGAGCAGGAAGCCGATGGTCAGCGCCGTCGCGAACACGACGGCGAAGGCGCTGACGGTCTTCTCGCGACGCCGGTTGCTCTGCCCCAGGGTCTGCGTGGCGCTCCAGATGCCGTGCCGCAGGTGCATGCCCAGGAGGATCACCGAGATGGCGTAGAAGATCGTGACGAAGGGGTTCTGGAAGCTGGCGACCAGCCGCTCGTACGGCGTGCTGTCGAAGCCCTCCGCGTTCACCGTGCCGGTGGTCAGGTCGAGGATGTGGTAGATGATGAAGGCGCCGATGATCACGCCGCCCCAGCGCATGGTGCGCGAGGCGTAGCTCTGCGCGGTGGGCTTCTTGGTGACGTAGCCCTGGGGGCGGGCCCGCTTGGCCTGGCGCCACAGCGAGACGGCGGCCCAGAAGTGCGCCACCACCGCGACGAGCAGCACGATGCGGATGACCCAGAGCGTCGTCTGCCCCGGCAGTGCCGGGTTGCCGACCGTCCGGATCCAGCCCGAGTACGAGTTGAACGACTCGGCGCCCGAGAAGGCCTTCAGGTTCCCGATCACGTGCGCGATCAGGTACAGCACCATGATGATGCCGCTGATGGCCATCACGGCCTTCTTGAAGACCGAGTTGGTCTTCGCAACCTTGGGGGTCCTGCGCTGCGCGTGCTCCACCGTCACCACAAGTCCCCACGCTAGGACTACACGTCGCTCGCCACCAACCAAACACGAGGTGACACACCTCATGTAAGGGGACCCTCACCAGGGCGTCGGCCACCGCGGTCGAGGGACCGCGGGCCGGCCGGTGGTCACGCCGGCCCGCGAAGGGCAGGCTGTGCGCGTGCCCACCCCCACTCGCGGCTTCCTCGGCCGCCGTCGCGAGCGTGACCCGCGGCTGCCCCCCGGCCAGTACGACGTCGGTGCCGACTGGCCCGTGCTGACCGCGGAGCCCACCCCGCGCATCTCCCCGGAGACCTGGAGCATCACCGTCGACGGCCAGGTCGAGCAGCCCACCACCTGGTCGTGGGACGAGGTCCACCGGCTGCCCCCGTCGGAGTACCGCGGTGACATCCACTGCGTCACCACGTGGTCGAAGTTCGACACCCGCTTCTCCGGCGTCTCCGTCGACACGCTGCTGGCGGCCGCCCGGCCGACCGCCGAGGGGCAGTTCGTCATGGCGACGTCGAAGACCGGCTACACCACCAACCTGCCGCTCGCCGACGTGACCGGCGGGAAGGCCTGGCTGGTCTGGGACTTCGACGGCCGCCCGCTCACCCCCGAGCACGGCGGGCCCGTCCGCCTGCTGGTGCCGCACCTGTACTTCTGGAAGAGCGCCAAGTGGATCAGCAAGCTCACCCTGCTCCGGCGCGACCAGCCCGGCTTCTGGGAGCAGAACGGCTACCACGACCGGGGCGACCCGTGGCGCCAGCAGCGCTACCAAGGTGATTGAAAGAGGACCCCGGCGCCCCCCACCGCTCGCGAGCTCGCGGCGGGGCCCTGCGCCGGGGCCGACCGGCATCCCACCACTGGGGGCGGGCGTGCCGGATGCGCCCGCGGGTGGCTGGACGACGGCGACGGTGGCCGGCGTCCGTCGTCCGGTGCCCCGCTCGGTGCAGCTGCGGCTGGACGTCGCCGACCGGGTCGACCACCTGCCCGGCCAGCACTACGTGGTGCGGCTGACCGCCCCGGACGGCTACACCGCCCAGCGGTCGTACTCGGTGGCCTCGGCGCCCGGCGACCCGCTGGTCGAGCTGTTCGTCGAGCGGCTGGACGACGGCGAGGTCTCCACCCACCTCGCCGACGTCGTCGAGCCCGGTGACGTCCTCGAGGTCCGCGGGCCGATCGGCGGCTGGTTCGTGTGGGACACCGAGAGCCCGGCGCTGCTGGTCGCCGGGGGGAGCGGCGTGGTGCCGTTCGTGTCGATGCTGCGCACCGCGCGGGCGCTGGGGCGCGCCGACCTGCTCCGCACCGCGGTGAGCGTGCGGACGGCGGAGCTGCTGCCCTACGCCGACGAGCTGCTCGCCGCCGGCGCCCTGGTCGTGACCACCCGCGAACCCCGCGGCATCCGGCCCGCCGGGCGGCTCACCGCCGTCGACCTGGTGCCGCTGTGGGAGCCCGGCCAGACCGCCTACGTCTGCGGCTCGGCGTCCTTCGCCGGGGCGGCCACCCAGCTGCTGGAGACCCTGGGCACCCCGGCGGCCGACATCCGCGTGGAGCAGTTCGGCCCGAGCGGCTGAGGGCCCCGGGGCCCTCAGCCGCCCGGGGCGTCAGCCCGCCGCGATCGGGTTGCCCGGGGTGAAAAGCCACCGCTGGAAGAGCTCGTCCAGCTGCTGCCCCGACACCTTCTCCGCGAGCGCGATGAACTCCTCGGTGGTGACGGTGCCGCCGGCCTGCGTCGCCACCCACTGCTCGACGATCGCGAAGAAGGTCTCGTCGCCCACCTCGTCCCGCAGCGCCTGGAGGGTCATGGCGCCGCGGTAGTAGACCGCGATGTCGAACAGGTTCTCGGTGGCCGGCCCCGGGTCCCCGATGGTGAGGTCCCAGAACTCCGGCGGCACGGCCGCGGCGATGGCGTCGAACGTCTCCTGCGTCGTGGCGAGCCCCTCGCGCTCGAGCCAGAGCCACTCGGCGTAGGTGGCGAAGCCCTCGTTGAGCCAGATGTGCCGCCACTCGTCGATGCGCAGCAGGTCGCCGATCCACTGGTGCGCCAGCTCGTGCACCACCACGAGGTCCCCGCTCACCGGGTCCGTGAAGAACACCGACGCGTAGATGGACCGGGTCTGGGTCTCCAGCGCGAACTGGAACTCCGGGTGGTCGTCCACGATCCCGCCGCCGGCCCGGAACGGGTAGGGGCGGCCGAAGGTCTCGGCGAGGAAGCCGATGATCTCCGGCTGCCGGGCCAGCGACGCCTCGGCGACCTCTCCGGCGGAGGGCCCCTCGGTCTCCGGGTCGAGGTCCAGGGTGAACAGGTCGGGGTCGAGCGCGTCCCAGAAGCGGATGCCGTCGGCCCGGTACTCCCGCAGGTCGAACTCACCGATCGCGAGCGTCACCAGGTACGTGGCCATGGGCTCCTGCGCACGCCACTCCCAGGTGGTCCAGCCGTGCGCCGTCCGGCTGCCGCGGAGCACGCCGTTGGACACGGCCTCCAGCCCCTCGGGCACCGTCGCCCGCACGTCCACCGAGGCGGCGTCGCGGGGGTGGTCGTTGGCGGGGAACCAGGTGGCCGCGCCGTCGGGCTGGCCGGCGACGATGGCGCCGTCGTCGGTGTGCATGAAACCGGAGGTCCCGAGCGCGTCCTCGATGGTCTGCGGGACGCCGCCGTAGCTGATCGTGGCGGCGAACCGCTGCCCGGCGCGCAGGGCCTTCGGCATCGTGATCACGAGCTCGCCGCCCTCGCGCACCCAGGACGCCTCGGCGGAGCCCACCCGCACCGAGCGGACCTCCATGCCCGTCAGGTCGAGGTTGAAGCCGGAGAGGTCCTGGAGCGCCCGCGCGGTGATCGTCGCGACGCCGTCGAGGACGTCGGTGGCCGGGTCGTAGCGGACGTCGAGGTCGTAGTGCAGGACGTCGTAGCCGCCGTTGCCGTCGAGCGGGAAGTAGGGGTCACCGATGCCCGGTGCACCCGGTGCGGGCCCCTCGTCGGCGACCGCGAGGCCCGGGCTCAGCCCTAGCACCACCACGGTCGTCGCGGTCAGCAGCGAGAGTTTCCGGGACATGGCCGCTCCTCCGAGCCGTCGCGCCGTCAGCCGCGCGGGGGACGGCGAAGGTAATGGCCCGGGACGGTCCGGTCGCTCCCCGGCCCCGCGGCCTCGGAGCCGCGCCGCGTGGGGCCACGCGATGGACACGCGTCGTCGCCGGCTGCGACCGCCGGCGTCAGATCCAGCCCCGCCGGCGGGCCTCGGTGACGGCGGCGTGCCGGTTCGGCGCGCCGAGCTTGGCCGCCGCGGCCGACAGGTGGTTGCGGACGGTTCCGGGGGAGAGGTGGGCCCGCGCGGCGATCTCCTCCACCGGCGCCCCGCCGGCGGCGAGCTCCAGGATGTCGGCCTCCCGCGGCGTCAGCGGGCTGTCCCCGGCGCTGATCGCCTCGGCGGCCAGCTCCGGGTCGACGTAGCGTCCGCCACCGTGCACGGTGCGGACGACGGAGGTGAGCACCGCCGCGTTCACCGTCTTGGGCAGGAACCCGCGGACACCGGCCTCCAGCGCCCGCTTCAGGTGGCCCGGGCGGCCGTGGCCGGTGACGATCACCAGCCCGCAACCGGGGGCGACGCCGGCGAGCTCGGCGGCCAGGGAGATGCCGTCGCGGTCGGGCAGCTGGAGGTCGAGGACGGCGACGTCCGGCGCGTGCGCCCGGGCCATGGCCAGCGCCTCCGCGGCCGAGGCGGCCTCGGCGACCACGGCGAGGTCGTCCTCCAGCGCCAGCAGCGCGGCCAGCGCCGAGCGGATCAGGTTCTCGTCGTCGGCCAGCAGCACCCGGATCACCGCGCGACCTCCGCGACCGCCCGCGGCAGGGTCGCCGCCAGCAGGAACCGGCCGTCCGCCGCCTGCGCGCGCAGCCGGCCGTCGAGCCCGGCCAGCCGCTCGGCCAGCCCGGTGAGGCCGTTGCCCCAGCCGCGGTCGCCGTCGCCGGCGCCGTCGTTGACCACGGACAGCTGCACCTCCTCCGGCGCGACGGACAGGGCGATCGTGCACTCGGTGGCGCGGCTGTGCCGCAGCACGTTGGTCACCGCCTCCCGCACCACCCAGCCGAACGCCGTCTGCACCTGCTCGGGCAGCGCGGCGCCGGCGTCCTCACCGGTGACGGTGCAGGCGACCCCGGCCGCCCGCAGCACCGAGCGGGCGCCGGCCAGCTCGCCGGCGAGGTCGACCGACCGGTAGCCGCGCACCACCTCGCGCACCTCGCGCAGCGACCCCTCGGCGATGCGCGCGATGTCGGCCAGCTCCTCGCCGGCGCCCGGCTGGCCGCGGCGCACCAGCTCGCCGGCGAGCTGGCTCTTCACCGCGATCGTGGACAGGTCGCGGCCCATGACGTCGTGCAGGTCACGGGCGAAGCGGAGCCGCTCCTCGGCGACCGCCAGCTGCAGCTGCACGCCGCGGCTGCGCGCCATCTCCTGCACCACGTCGAGCACCCACACCGAGAAGCGGAAGGCCAGCACCACCGCGAGCACGGCGATCGCGAGGACGACGCCCTGCGTCACGGCCGCGGCGACGGCCGTGCCGTCCAGGCGCGCGGCGAACCCGCTGAGCACGCCGATGGTGAGCGTGTGCGGCAGCAGCTGCCGGGTGGTCCACACCGTCGAGCAGGCGGTCAGCACCACGCCCAGGGGCAGCGCCACCGACCACGGCACCACGGGGGAGGGGTCGCCGGTGCGGAACGCCCAGGCACCGGCGGCCGCCATCACGCCGGCCGCCGCGAACGCGCCGGCCACCGGCCCGGCGGGGAGCGGCTCCCCCCGGCGGTGCGCGGCCAGCCCCCGGCGGGTCACCACCACCCCGCCGACGGCGGTGCCCGCGGCGCCCGCGAGGAACAGGGCGACCGCGGAGCCGGGGACGGGAAAGGTGGCCGCCCCCAGCACGCCGACGGCGAACAGCGGCACCGCCCCGAGGAACGTGTAGAAGGACCACCGGGTGTAGAGCTCGATGCGCTCGGCGTCGGAGCGGCTCCTCCACCAGCGCATCACGGTCGGCACGCCGCCATGCTGCCGCACCGCCCCGGCGCCGCCCCGCTCACCGCTGCGGCACCCAGCGGAACCAGCGCCGGGCGACCGAGGCGCCGATGCCCAGCCACGCGGCGAGCACCGCCAGCGGCACCAGGGCCTCGGTCCACGCGCCGGCCCATCCGACCACCTGGCCGTCCCAGGTGGTGCCGGCCAGCCCCAGCTGGGCGAGCTCGACCACCGGGGTCAGCGGCAGGAACCGCGCGACCGTGGCCAGCGCGTCGGGCAGCACCGAGAGCGGGAAGAACACCCCGCACAGCGAGGACGACACGACCAGGAACGGCAGCGCGGTGATCTGCGCGCTCTCGGAGGTGCGCGTGAAGGCGGTGCTCGCCGCAGCCAGCAGCAGCATGAGCGCCGCGCCGGCGACGAGCGCGACCAGCGGCAGCACGACGTCCACCGGCGCCGACCACTCGCCGAGGACGGCGACGCCGATGCCGACCAGCGCCACCTGCCCCACGGTGACCAGCAGCGTGGGGGCGGCGATCCCGAGCACCACCTCGGAGCCGGTCAGCTCGCCGGTGCGCATCCGCTGCAGCACCAGCTCCTGGCGGCGGGCGACGAACGTGGTGAGCAGGTTGTAGTAGGTCAGGAAGACCAGCATCACGCCGACGGCGCTGACCAGCAGCCGGGGGCCCACCGCGACCTCGCCGCCGCCGACGCCCAACGCCGGCACGGCGGCCACCAGCAGGAGCGGCAGCAGCACCGAGTTCACGACCGCGGTGCGGTTGCGGAGGAACAGCTTGGTCTCCGCGCCGGCGAGCGCGAGCGTGCGGCGCACCCGGCTGGGCCCGGTGGCCGGCGGGGCGGTGGTCGTGGCGGCGGTCATCGGGGGCTCCCGGTCTCGAGGCGGGTCGGGTGGGGCGCGCCCGGAGCGAGGGTGAACCGGACGGTGGCCGGCTGCGTCGCGGTGATCTCCTCCGGCGTGCCCTCGAGCTCGATCCGGCCGGCGCGCAGGATCGCGATCCGGTCGGCGAGCTCCTCGGCCTCCTCGAGGTGGTGGGTGGTCAGCACCACGGCCGTGCCGCCCCGCACCATCTCGCGCACCAGCGACCAGACGGTGCGGCGGCTCTCCGGGTCCAGACCGGTGGTCGGCTCGTCGAGCACCAGCACCCGCGGGCGCCCCAGGAGGGCCAGCGCGAGGTCGAGCCGGCGGCGCTCGCCGCCGGAGAGGCTGCGCACCCGGACGTCGGCGCGGCCGTCCATGGCGACCTGCGCCAGGGCCTCCTCGACCGGGCGCGGGTCGGTGAGCGTCCGCGCCCACGTGGTGACCGTCTCGGCGACGGTGAGGTCCCCCGGCAGCCCGCTCGACTGCAGCAGCACGCCCAGGTGCGGCCGGACGGCGGCGTGCTGGCGGAGCGGGTCGGCGCCCAGGATCCGCACCGTGCCGCCGTCGGGGCGCGCGAGGCCCTCCAGCACCTCCAGCGCGGAGGTCTTGCCGGCGCCGTTCACCCCGAGCAGCGCGAAGACCTCGCCGGGGTGCACCTCGAAGGAGATGCCGCGCACCGCCTCGAAGTCGCCGTAACGGCGCCGCAGGTCGGTGACCTCGACGGCGGGCACGTCCCCGCGGGGGTGCGTCGGCCGCCGGCCGGGTTGCGCGTGGACGTCGGTCACGGGTCCTCCTCGGTGCGCCCGCCGGCCACCGTCGGGCCGGTCCTCCGGGCGCAGTTCCGAGCGTGCCGCCCCGCCGGTGCCCGGTCAGGTGCCGTCGTTCACGACCTGCGGCGCCGTCCGCACGGCCCACCCGTGACGCGTGTCATGGGTGGTGCGGCCGACGCCTCGGGCACCGGGCGGTGTGGCCCGCGGCGGTCCGGGTAGGGCGGGTGCGGACGTGCCGCCCGTTCCCGGTCCCGGTGCCCCGGACGTGGAGGAGGAGCCGTGGAGGACCCGGAGGACCGGAAGCGCGCCGAGCTGGGGCAGACCGACGCCCCGGCCGAGGACGAGATCGCCGAGGCGTTCGAGAAGATCGTCAGCGAGGGCGCGCAGCGGCTGCACCGCCGGTGGCGGGAGGTGGTGGCCACCGGCCTGGCCGGCGGGCTGGAGATCGCCGTCGGGGTGCTGGCCCTGCTTGCCGTGCTCGAGGCGACCGGCGACGATCTGCTCGCCGGGCTGGCGTTCAGCATCGGGTTCATCGCGCTCATGCTGGGGCGCAGCGAGCTGTTCACCGAGGGCTTCCTGGTGCCCGTCACGGCGGTCTTCGCTCGCCGCGCGAGCGGCGCGCAGCTGGCGAAGCTCTGGGTCGGGACGCTGGTCGCCAACCTGGTCGGCGGCTGGCTCGTGATGTGGCTGGTCGTGCGCGGCTTCCCCGACCTGGTGCCGGTGGCGGTCGAGTCCGCGCGGCACTTCGTCGAGGCGCCGCTGGACCTGCAGTCGGTCGCGCTGGCCTTCCTCGGCGGCAGCGTCATCACGCTGATGACCCGCATGCAGCACGGGGCGCACTCGGAGGGCGGGAAGATCGTCGCCTCGGTGATCGGCGGTTTCCTGCTGGCCGGGCTGATGCTCTTCCACTCGATCCTGGACTCGCTGCTCATCTTCGGCGCTCTCCACAGCGGTGCCCCGTTCGGGTACGGCGACTGGCTGGCCTGGTTCTGGTACACCCTGCTGCTCAACATGGCCGGGGGGCTGCTCGTCGTGACGCTGATCCGGCTGGTGCGCAGCAAGGAGCTGATCGAGCGGGAGCGCGCCGCCGTCGCCCGCGGCCGGTAGGGGCGCGCCGCCGCCGGGCGCACGGCGGGCGTCGGTCATCCTGACCCGGTGATCGAGCTCCGCGGCCTGACCAAGCGCTACCGCGCCCGGGTGGCCGTCGACCGGCTCACCGTCACCGTCGAGCCCGGCCGGGTCACCGGCTTCCTGGGGCCCAACGGCTCGGGCAAGACGACGACGATCCGCTGCGTGCTCGGGCTGGCCCGGCCGACCGCGGGGACGGCGACGGTGCGGGGTCGCGCGTACCGCGACCTGGCCCACCCGCTGCGGGAGGTCGGCGCGCTGGTCGACCCGCGCGCCCGCCACCCGGGGCGCACCGCGCACGCCCACCTGCTGGCGCTGGCGCGCAGCAACGCGCTGCCGGCGCACCGGGTGGACGACGTGGTCGAGCTGGTGGGCCTGGCCCCGGTGGCCCACGAGCGGGTGCGCGGCTTCTCCCTCGGCATGGCGCAGCGGCTGGGCATCGCCGCGGCCCTGCTCGGCGACCCCGAGGTGCTGATCCTCGACGAGCCGGTCAACGGGCTGGACCCGGAGGGCATCCGCTGGGTGCGCGAGCTGCTGCGGGACCTGGCCGGCCAGGGGCGCACGGTGCTGGTGTCCACCCACCTGATGAGCGAGATGCAGGACACCGCCGACCACCTCGTCGTCCTCGGCCGGGGCCGGCTGCTCGCCGACGTCCCGATGGCCGACCTCCTCGGCGCGCACACCGCCGTCCGGGTGCGCAGCCCGCAGGCGCCGGTGCTGGCGTCGGCGGTGCAGCGCGCCGGCGGGCACGTCGAGCTGGAGATCGACGGGGCGCTGCGCATCGACGGGCTGGCCGCCGCCGACGTCGGCGACCTCGCGCACGGCATCGGCGTCCGGCTGCACGAGCTCAGCCCGGTCACCGGCTCGCTGGAGGAGGCCTACCTGGCCCTGACCGGCGACGACGTGGAGTACCGGGCGGTCGCCCCGTGAGCGGCGTCCCGTTCCGGGCGGTGCTCGCCGGCGAGTGGGGCAAGCTCCGCTCGACCCGCTCGACGTGGTGGTGCTCGGCCCTGTTCGTGCTGGTGGCGGGCGGCGCCGGCTGGCTCGCAGCGGCGACGACGCAGTCGGCCCCGCGTGCGGACATGGCCGTCAGCTCGGCGCTCACCGGCTTCGGCTTCGGGCCGGTGCCGCTCGTCGTCCTCGCGGTGCTGGTCGTCAGCGGCGAGTTCCGCACCGGCCTGGCCCTGGCCACCTTCACCGCGGTCCCGCGCCGTGCGCGGGTGCTGCTGGCCAAGACGGTCGTCGTCGCCGGCTGGAGCGTGCTGCTCACCGCGCTGGTGGCCGCCGGCTGCCTGCTGGCCGCGAGCCGGCTCACCGCCGTCCCCGGCGGGATCCCGCCCACCGACCCCGACGTGCTGCGCCAGCTGTGGCTGCAGGTGGCCGGAGCGGCGCTGACCGCGGTGCTGGCGGTGGGCGCGGCGGCGCTGCTGCGCTCGACGGCCGGGGCGCTCGGCGCCGTGCTCGCCCTGGTCCTGGTGCTCCCACCGGTGCTGGCGATCGCCGGCACGGAGCTCAGCCTGCGGATCTCCCGCGGGCTGCCGGCGTTCCGGGTGGGGGAGGACGCCTTCCTGACGGTGGCGACCTCCTGGCAGACCGGGCTGCTGGTCGCCGGCGGCTGGGCGCTGGTGGCGTGGTTCCTCGGCGTCCTCGTCCTGGTGCGGCGGGACGTCTAACCCCGGGCGGCCCGGCGGACCGCGGCCACGTAGCCGGCGGTGGCCAGCCGCTGGAGGGCGAGCGAGAGCGGGCCGGCCAGCCGCGCGGCCGGTGAGGCGAGCCGGAAGAACACGCGCAGGGTGAAGACGACGTCGCCCGACGCCGTCAGCCGCACCGCGAAGCGCTCCTCGCCGCTCTCCGGGTGGCCGGGGAGCGTGCCGTAGGCGAAGCCCCGCTCGTCGCCCTCGGTGCTCGCCCACACCACCCGGCAGGGGATGTCGTAGCCGAACCGGGGCAGGCCCGCCGTCAGGACGACGACCGTGCCGGGGGTGCCGGCCGGGCCCGTGGCGCGGACCCGCAGCCCCGCTGCGCGCTGCGCCCGCCAGTCCAGGACGGCGTCCGCGGCGCGCTCGAACGCGGCCCAGCCAGTACCCCTGGGCCGAGTCGCAACCCAGCCGGGCCAGCTCCTCCCAGGTGGCCCGGGTCTCGACGCCCTCGGCGTAGGTCAGCGGCGCCCCGGCGAGCGCGGCCGGGTCGAGCGCGCGCAGCAGTCCCACGCGGCCAGTCTCCCGGCCGCGGGGCGGTCAGACCACGTGGGGAGCGGCCAGCCGGCGGTGCAGCTCGGCCACGGCGTCCGGGACGTCCGCGTCCGGCATCGGGCGGGCCAGCCAGTACCCCTGGGCCGAGTCGCAGCCCAGCCGGGCCAGCTCCTCCCAGGTGGCCCGGGTCTCGACGCCCTCGGCCACCACCTGCAGGCCCAGGCTGTGCGCCAGGTCGACGGTGGAGCGCACGATCGTCCGGTCGGCGGCGTCGAGCTCCATGGTCTGCACGAAGGAGCGGTCGATCTTCAGGGTGCCCACCGGCAGCCGGGTCAGGTAGGCCAGCGAGGCGTGCCCGGTGCCGTAGTCGTCCACGGACAGCTCCACGCCCAGGTCGCGCAGCCTGTGCAGGACCTCCAGCGCCCGGCCGGGGTCCTTCATGGCCGCGCTCTCGGTGATCTCCAGCTCCAGCGCGGTGGCGGGCAGCGCGTGCGCGAGCAGCAGCTCGGCCACCCGGTCGGCCAGGCCGGTGTCCAGCAGGCTGCGCGCGGAGAGGTTCACCCCCACGGTCAGCTCCAGGCCGGCGTCCCGCCAGCGCCGGCCGGCGGTCAGCGCCTGGTCCAGCACCGCGTCGGTGAGCGGCCGGATCAGCCCGGTCTGCTCGGCGAGGGGGATGAACTCCGCCGGTGGCACCAGGCCCCGCTCGGGGTGCTCCCAGCGGACCAGCGCCTCGACGCCGGTCACCCGGCCGTCGGCGACCGACACGCGGGGCTGGTAGTGCACCCGCAGCTCGCCGTCGCGGATGGCGCGGCGCAGCTCGCCGAAGGTGCGCAGCTGGTCGGGGGCGTCGGCGTCGAGCGCGGGGCGGTAGACCGCGACGCCCAGGTGGTCGGCCTTCGCCGCGTACATCGCGACGTCCGCGTGCCGGAGCAGGTCGGCGGCCGTGCCCCCGCCGACGGCGACCCCGCAGCTGCCGTCCACCTCGAGCAGCAGGCCGTCGACGGGGAAGGGGCGGCGCAGGGCACGCACGGCCCGCTGCGCCACCTCCTCGGCCCCCGGGGCGTCGCAGCCGCGCAGCAGGACGACGAACTCGTCGCCCCCGAGGCGGGCCAGCACCGTGCCCTCGCGCAGCTCCCCGGCCAGCCGGTGGGCCACCGCGCGCAGCAGGTCGTCGCCGACGTGGTGGCCCAGCGTGTCGTTGACCTCCTTGAAGCGGTCGAGGTCGAGCAGCAGGACCGCCACCGACGGCCCCCCGGCGCACGCCTCCTCGACGGCCCGCTCGGCCGCCTCGGCGAGCGCCGCGCGGTTCAGCAGGCCGGTGAGGGCGTCGTGCTGGGCGCGGTACCGCAGCTGCTGCTCGGCCTCCCGGCGGTTGACCGCCTCGGCCTTCAGCTCGTCGGAGCGGCGCTTGCCGAACACCATCATCAGCAGGTGGGAGAAGGCGAGGACGAGCACGACGTCGTCGACCGGGCCGCCCAGGTGCGCGGGCAGGTCCCAGTGCACGCTGGCGACGCCGAACGCCGCGGTGAGCAGGACCACGACCGCGGCCTCGCGCAGGACGCGGGCGCGCAGGGCGCGGACGGCGCCCGGCGGTGCGGAGGGCTCCACGCGCACCTCCTCCGGTCGGCGGCCTCGCGCGGTGCATCGACCCCCGCGGCGGCGGGCTTGAGCGGCAGGTCCCCCCGACGGGTGGCGCAGCCATCCCCGCCGCGCGGCCGGGCGTAGGTTGGCCGCACTGTGCTGCCCTCGGTCACCGCCACCCGCTACGTCACCCCGCTGCGCGAGGGTGGGTCGCTGCCCGGGCTCATGGAGGCCGACGACCTCGGCACCTACGTGGTCAAGTGGCGGGCGGCCGGCCAGGGCGTGAAGGTCCTGGTGGCCGAGGTCGTCTGCGCCGAGCTCGCCCGGGCGCTGGGGCTGCCGGTGCCCGCCCTGGTCACCGTCGACGTCGTGCCCGAGCTCGCCGTGGGGGAGCCCGACCACGAGGTGCAGGAGCTGCTGCAGCGCTCGGCCGGGCGCAACCTGGGCCTGGACTACCTGCCGGGCGCGCTGGACTTCGAGGCCGGCGCTGACGGGGTGGACCCGGAGCTCGCCGGCCGGGTCCTCTGGTTCGACGCGCTGATCGGCAACGTGGACCGGTCGTGGCGCAACCCCAACATGCTGTTCTGGCACGGGCGGCTGCAGCTGATCGACCACGGCGCGGCGCTCACCTTCCACCACCACTGGCCGGGGGCCGAGGCCGCCGTCGAGCGGCCCTACGACGCCTCGGCGCACGCCCTGGTCGAGTGCACGCCCGACGTGCCGGCGGCCGACGCGGCGCTGGCGCACCGGGTGACCCGGGAGCTGCTGGACCGGGTGCTCGCCCAGGTGCCCGACGAGTGGCTCGACGACCCCGCGGCGGGTTCCTCGCCCGACGAGGTCCGGGCCCGGTACGCCGGGCAGCTGCTGGCCCGGCTGGCGGCGCGCCCCGCGTGGCTGCCCGGGCTGGTCGCCGCGGCCGCCGCCGGGGGAGCGGGCCGCCGGCGCGCCCCCCGCGGGGAGAACCGGCCCGCGTGGCTCGGCCCGCCGCCGCCCGAGGGGATCAGCCAGCGGTGATGACGACGACATCGAGGGACGTCTTCGAGTACGCGGTGCTGCGGGTGGTGCCGCGCGTCGAGCGCGGCGAGCTCCTCAACGCCGGCGTGATCGTCTACTGCCGTCAGCGTGACTACCTGGGGTCGCGGCTGCACCTGGACGTCGACCGGCTCCGCGCGCTGGACCCGACCGCCGACGCCGCGGCCATCGGCCGGGCGCTGCAGGCGGCCGCGGACGTCTGCTCGGCCGACCCGGTCGCCGGCGCCGCCGGGCGCGAGGCCCTCGGGTCCCGGTTCCGCTGGCTCACCGCGCCGCGGAGCACCGTGGTGCAGCCGGGGCCGGTGCACACCGGGCTGACCGCCGATCCCGATGCCGAGGCCGACCGCCTCTTCCGGCTCCTCGTCCTCCCCGTCCAGGGCGGTTAGTGCACGAACCGCCGTCGGGCGGCCCGCGTTCCGGTCCCTGGTGGGGCGGTTCGTGCACTAACCGCCGGGGAGCAGCGCGTCGATGCGGCGGGCGAGCTCCAGGTCCAGCTCGCTCACCCCGCCCGCGGAGTGGCTGACCAGGGTCAGGTGCAGCGTCCGCCAGCGCAGGTCGATGTCGGGGTGGTGGTCCATCTCCTCGGCGACGTCGGCGATCGCCACGATCGCGGCGACCGCGTCGCGGAAGCTGGGCAGCTCGACGGTGCGGCGCAGGCCGTCGCCGTCCCCGGACCACCGCGGCAGCGCGGGCAGCGCAGCCGCGAGCTCGTCATCGGACAACCGCGGCGGTCGAGGCATGTGGCGATGATGCTGGAACGGCCTCGTTCCAGGGACCCGTGCCGCGCGGAGCGTGTCGCGGGGTGGGACGAGGTCCTCTTAGGTGTGGAGGCCGCACTCCGTCTTGGTGGAGCCGGCCCAGCGGCCGGCGCGCGGGTCCTCGCCCGGGGCGACCGGCCGCGTGCAGGGGGCGCAGCCGATCGAGCCGTAGCCGATCTCGAACAGCGGGTTGACCGGGATCGCGTGCTCGGCGATGTACCGGTCGACGTCGTCCTGGGTCCAGGCGGCGATCGGGTTGACCTTCACCATGCCGCGCTTGGCGTCCCAGTCGACCAACTTGGTGTGCTTTCGCGTGGCGGACTCGTCCCGGCGCACACCGGAGCCCCAGGCGTCGAAGTCGGCGAGCGCCTCGGCCAGCGGCGTGACCTTGCGCAGCGAGCAGCACAGGTCCGGGTCGCGCTCGTGGAGCGCGGGGCCGTGGGTGCGGTCCTGCTCCGGCACGGTCTGCGCGGGGGTGACGTCGAGGAGCGTGATGGGCAGCACCGAGCTGATCCAGTCACGGGTGCCGAGGGTCTCGGCGAAGTGGTAGCCGGTGTTCAGGAAGATCACGTTGACGCCGGGGTGCGCGCGGCTCGCCAGGTGGGCGAGCAGGCCGTCGGCCATCGACGACGTGATGGCGAACCGGTCGCCGAACTGCTCGCCGGCCCACCGCAGCACCGCCAGCGCCTGCTCGACGGGGTCGGTGATGCCCTCGAGGCGGGCGTCCGCCGCGGCCGCGAGCTCCGGCGTCGGCGAGGTGGGCGTCCTCTCCTGCACGGCTGTCATCCCTGCACCCCCGTGGCGATCAGGCGGACCGAGAAGGCCCGCAGGCACGCGCCGCAGCGCCACCCGTCCTCGTGCGGCGTGAGCTCCTCGTCGCCGCAGTACGGGCAGTGGAACACCGGCAGCTGGCGGGTCCTTCCCGACGTCGGCTCCTCGCTCACAGCAGCCACTCCTCCTCGGCGCGGGCGACGTAATGGGCGAAGGACTCACCCGGTGTCCGGCGGTCCAGGAAGCCGCGGAGCACGCGCTCGCAGTAGTCGGCGGTCTCGCCCTTGGTCACCTTGTGGCCGCGGAACTTGCGGCCGAAGGTGCGCTCCACGCCGAGGTGCCCGCCCAGGTGGACCTGGAAGCCCTCGACCATCTCGCCGTCGTCGTCGCGGACCATCGAGCCCTTGAACCCGATGTCGGCGGTCTGGAAGCGGGCGCAGCTGTTCGGGCAGCCGTTGATGTTGATCCCGATCGGGGTGTCGAAGTCGGGCAGCCGGCGCTCGAGCTCGGCGTAGACCTCCTGCGCGAAGTGCTTGGTCTCGACGATCGCCAGCTTGCAGAACTCCAGCCCGGTGCAGGCCATCGTGCCGCGGCGGAAGGCGCTGGGCCGGACCTGCAGGTCGTGCTCGGCCAGCGCCTCGACCAGCGCCTCGACCCGCTCGTCGGGGACATCGAGGATGACCAGCTTCTGCTGCGTCGTCGTCCGGATGCGGCCCTGGCCGTACTCGTCGGCGAGGTCGGCGATCGTGGTGAGCAGCGTGCCGCTGATCCGGCCGGTGCGCAGGGCGAAGCCGACGGCGTTGCGGCCGTCCTTCTGCCTGCTCACGCCGACGTGGTCGCGCTGGTCGTGCTTGGCCGGGGCGGGGGCCGGGCCGTCGGGCAGCTCAGCGTGCAGGTACTCGTCCTGCAGCACCTGGCGGAACTTCTCCGGGCCCCAGTCGGCCATGAGGAACTTGATGCGGGCGCGGTTGCGCTGGCGGCGGTAGCCGTAGTCGCGGAAGACGGCGGTGCAGGCGGCCCAGACGTCGGTCACCTGCTCGGGCCGGACGAAGACGCCGATCCGCTGGGCGAACATCGGGTTGGTGGAGAGACCGCCGCCGACCCACAGGTCGTAGCCGGCCTCGCCCGCCTCGTTCACGACGCCGACGAAGGAGACGTCGTCGATCTCGGGCTCGGTGCAGTGGTCGACGCAACCGGACATCGACGTCTTCCACTTGCGCGGCAGGTTGCTGAACTCCGGGCTGCCCACGTACTTCGCGACGGTGTCGGCGATGACGTCGGTGGCGTCGATCACCTCGTCCTCGAGGATCCCGGCCAGCGGGCAGCCGAGCATCACGCGCGGCACGTCACCGCAGGCCTCCATCGTGGAGAGGCCCACCGACTCCAGCCGGCGCCAGATCTCCGGCACGTCCTCGATGCGGATCCAGTGGTACTGGACGTTTTGCCGGTCGGTGACGTCGGCGACGTCCCGGCCGAACTCGGTGCTGATGCCGCCGAGCACGCGGAGCGCGTCGCTGGTCAGCTGCCCGCCGTCGATGCGGGCCCGCATCATGAAGTAGGAGTCCTCGAGCTCCTCGGGCTCCAGCACGGCGGTCTTGCCGCCGGGGATGCCCTGGGCGCGCTGGGTGTAGAGCCCCATCCAGCGCATCCGGCCGCGGAGGTCACCGGGGTCGATGCCCTCGAAGCCGGTCTTGGAGTAGATGTCGAGGATCCGCTGGCGCACCTCGAGGCCGTCGGAGTCCTTCTTCATCCGCTCGTTGGGGTTGAGCGGCTCGCGGTAGCCCAGCGCCCACTGACCCTGACCCCGCTGGGGTCGGTTGCTGGTGCGGGTGGGGGTGCTCACGTGGCGTACTTCTTCCTGCGCTCGCCGACGGCCCGGCAGCCGGCCGGGGTCTGGGCGCTGCTGGTTCGGGACGCAGCGGGACAGCTGCGCGGGGGACCTGGGTCAGCGCAGGGCGCGACAGGCGGCGCTGGAGACGAGCGCCAGGTCGATGTGCAGGCGCGCGACCAGGAGGCTGCCGCGGTCCGTCATGCCGGCGATCCTCCCACATCCGGCGCGACCGGGCGCGGGGCTCACCCGGCGAGGCCGTCCGCGGCGCCGCTCAACGGGGGGCGGGCTCGCTGAAGGACCGCCACGCGGTGTCGATGGCGACCAGCTCAGCGGCGTGCGGCGGCAGCGTCCCGGCCACGACGTCGGCGACGGTGACGCCCTCCAGGACCCGCCGGTAGGCCTCGCGGGCGGCGACCCAGACCTCGGCCAGCCCGGCGGCGGGGCCGGGGTAGCTGACCTCCTCGGGCCGCTGGCCGTGCACCTCGGCCAGGAAGCCCAGCTCCACCCGCATCACGCGGGCGATGGAGATCTCCGACGCGGGCAGGGCCAGCCGGTACCCGCCGTCGCGGCCGCGCTGGCTGGTGACCAGCCGGGCGTGCTGCAGGTCGGCGAGGATCGCCTGGAGGAACCGGTTGGGGATGCCCTGGGCGGTCGCGATGCGGTCGCAGGTCAGCGCTTCGGGCGCCGCCGCGGCGAGCTCCACGACGGCGCGGACGGCGTAGTCGACCCGGGCGTTGATGCGCACGCTGCCCATACTGCCGCCATCTGGGAGAGTGCCCCGGTGCCCCGGCTGCGTTTCACCACGTTGGTGGAGGCGCCGCTGACCGTGGCGTTCGACGTCGCCCGTGCGCTGGGCCGCCCCTGGCGGTTCCCGCTGCGCGAGGTCGAGTCCGTCCGCCCGGAGCGGGACGTATTCGCCGCACCGCTGGGTCGCCGCGGCCGGGTCGAGCACGAGCGCCGCTTCTCGGCGACCGCCGCCGGCACGCTGGTCGAGGAGCACGTCGAGTGGGGAACCGGGCTGCCCGGTGCGCTGGGCGCGGTCGCGGACCGGGCGCTGCGGCCGCGGGTGGAGCGGGCGATGCGGGCGCACCTGGACGCCTTGGCCGCGGGGGCCGCGCTGCGGGCGCGCGAGGTCGTCCAGGTCGTGGGGGCGGCGCTGGTCGAGGGGGAGCGGGTGCTGGTCGCGCAGCGCTCGGGTGGCCCGTTCGACGGGTGCTGGGAGTTCCCCGGCGGCAAGGTCGACCCGGGGGAGACCGACCTCATCGCGCTGGTGCGGGAGTGCGCCGAGGAACTCGGGGTCACCGTCGTGCCGGCGTCCTTCCTCGGTGAGGTGCCGCTCGACGGCGTCGTCGCCGGAGGGGCGCCCGGCGCCTCCACGATGCGGGTCTGGGAGGCGCGGATCACGCACGGCCGGCCGGTGGCGCGGGAGCACGCCGAGCTGCGGTGGGTGGGCGCGGCCGACCTCGACGCGCTCGACTGGATCCCCGCCGACCGCCCGCTGCTGCCCGCCGTCCGGGCCCTCCTCGCCGGCGCCTGACCCGGGCGTTTTGTGCACATAGCGCCCGAGGGTGTGGACGACGGCAGCGGGGGCCGGGCGCCACCCGCGACGATCCGGCCGTGCTCCTGCGCTCCCAGGGCCTCCACGGCGTGTTCGTCGGCGCCCACGCGGTCTCCGAAGGCGTCCTCAGCCGCCGCCAGCTGAGGAACGGGCCGTACGTGCGGGTGCTCCGCGGCGTCTACGCCGCCCCGTCCCTGCCGCGGGACCACCTCCTGCGCTGCTCCGCGGCCGACCTCCTCATGCCACCGGGGGCGGCGCTCGGAGCCCGCTCGGCCGCGGCGGCCCTCGGTGCGCCGCAACCCGGCTACGCGGACCCGGTCACCGTGCTGGTGCCGGAGCGCCTCCAGTGGCGCGGGCCGGCTGGTGTCCGCGTGCGCCGGGTGGCCCTGCCGCCGGCCGACGTCCTGGTGGCGCGCGACGGCCTCCGGTGCACGACCCCGCTGCGCACCGCCTGGGACGTCGCCGCTCTCGAGACCACCGCGACGGCGGTCGGCGTCCTGGACGCGATGGTGCGCGCCGACCTGCTCACGGCGACGGACCTCGCGGGGCTGCTCCGGACCGGCGTCGGGCGGTGGGGTGCGGTGCGGGTCCGCACGGCCTTCGCCCTGGTCGACGCTCGAGCCGAGTCGCCACCCGAGTCGTGGGTGCGGGTGGCGTGCGCCCTGGCCGTACTGCCGCCGCCGGTGCCGCAGCACGAGGTCGTCGAGGGCGGGACCTGGCTCGGGCAGGTGGACCTGGCGTGGCCGGAGCAGCGGGTCGTCGTCGAGTACGAGGGCGCCTACCACTTCGACGATCTGCAGATCGTGCGCGACGACGAGCGGTACCGCCGCCTCGCCGCCGCGGGGTGGCGGGTCGTCCGGCTCGCCGCCCATGACCTCCGGGACATGGACGCCGTCGTCGCGCGGATCCGGGCCGCGCTGCTCGGCTGACGCGGGGCCGCCACCCCGGGCCTTTTGTGCACAAAGCGCCCGACGGCCGCCACCCGGGCGTTATGTGCACAAAACGCGCGACGGGCGCCGCCCCCGTGGGGGACGGCGCCCGTCGGGCGTCCTGGAACGGCCACGCCTACTTCTTGAAGGCGTCCTTCACCTTCTCGCCGGCCTGCTTGAGGTTGCTCTTGGACTCCTCCTTCTGGCCCTCGGCCTGGAGGTCGCGGTCGTCGGTGGCGTCACCGACCGCCTGCTTGCCCTTCCCGGACATCTCCTCGATCTTGTTCGTCAGCTTGTCCGTGCCGCTCATCGCGTCGTCCCTCCGGTCGTCGTGGCAAACCTGCGCAGACCACTACCCCGCCCGTGACCTGGCGACACGCCTCCGGGAGACAGTGCCATGGGCCGTGCCGTCTGGATCTGGCCGGAACGCGGCGGCCTCGATGAGATCGCAGAGGACTTGGACAGTTCGGCCCCAGGGTCGTTAGGCACCCGCTGCACTCAACGATTTGCAGGCGCCTCAGGGTCGGATCCGAGCCGCTGGAATAGCCAGAACAAGCCCACGGCGCTGAACGCGGACCCACCTAGGAAGCCAGCTAGCCCGCTTCCGTCCACGTATGCCCAGACCAAGCCGAGCAGAGGGGCTGAAAGTGACGGCAGTACGTCGACACGCAGCTGACGAAGCATCCCGTGGGAGCGTGGAACGGTCGTTGGCCAGAGCACCCGTTGCGCGCCCCGAGGCGTGCGACCGCGAACGCGGCCGGATGGCCAGACCTCGGCACCGGCAATCACCGGCAATAGCAAGCGACCGGGCTCTGGTCGCCCATGTACCTCGATCTTCGAGCTCGGAGCCAGGACGGCAAGCTCTGGAGCCCAGAAGACCGGCAACCATCGCACGCCGCTGGCGGTCTCCAACTCGAGACAGCTGCGCACCAGCAGACCGCGCTGAACCACGAGTCGGGTCGCTAGGACGTGGACGACGGGAAGCTGCCGCAGCCTCCGGCGCGTGACCACGACCAGAGCAGTGGAGGCGGCGGCTAGCAGGAGTGCAGCACCGACCACCACCATGCTTGAGATCAGACCCTGGAGCTGGCGTGTGGCCGCGTCTCCGTTGGCGTAGACGACGCTCGAGACGCCATACGACGAGGGGTCGTACCGCACGGGCACAGTCGTACCAGGTCGCACCTCCGTCGGTTCGGCCAGAATCAACTGCGCCGTCCGTCGCTTCCCGTCGGCGTCCTCGAACGTCACCAGCAGACCGCGTCGGTCAGGTGGTCGCTCGGACTCCACGACGCGTGCGACGGTCCCCGCGGTGGCGTCGGACAGGGGGGCACGAGCGTCGGGTAGTTGAGCGGCGAGAATCGCTAGCAGCGCGAATGCAACAACGAGCAGAGGGGCCAGCCCGAGCCAAAGCTGTGTCATCGCGCGCCGGTGCGGCTGGCTCGGCAAGGTCTTGTTCATCGTGGCCATCGTCTCAAGTCCGTCGCCCGGTCATGCGGGACTGCCCCGACTTCGATCGCCTCGGCGGGCGGGGTGGTCAGTCCGCGGTAGCGGCGAAGTCGAGTGTCTCGTACTCGACCGGTGCGTGAAGTGAAGGACCGGATGAGCAGGGGGCCTACTCGGAGGTAACGAAAGAGTGACGGTGGTGGACGCTCTGGCCTAGGCCTACCTAGGGTCCTCGGCACACACCTCGACGGCGCGCCTCGCAGTCTCAAGGTGAGGGTGCGCCAAATCCTTGACCGCGGATGGGGCACGAGTCCGTCGGGACACAGACGCTTTTGCCCCCGCTGACAGCGGGGGCTGGAGGAGGCATAGCAAGTGAACCTCAGTAGGCGCGGCGCCGCGCTGTTCGCCTCCGGCTTGGCCGGTGCGTTACTGCTCACCGCTTGTACCGGCGGTGGCGACGGCGACGAAGGAGGCAACGACGGGCAGGCGGCCGAGCGGTCCGGCCAGGTCGTCTTCGGGGAGTCCACCGACTTTCCGGAGAACCTCTTCCCCAACATCGCCGCGGGTAACGCGACGTCCACCGCCAACATCCTGAACGGCATCCTGCCGGGCGCCTTCACCGTGCAGCCCGACTTCAGCATCGTCTGGAACGACGACCTGCTCGCCGAGGAGCCGACCCTCGAGGTCGACGGCGAGACGCAGACCAACACCTACGTCATCAGCGACGAGGCGGTCTGGAGCGACGGCACCCCGATTACCGCCGACGACTTCGAGTTCACCTGGCGGTCCAGCCGCAGCACCGACCCGGCCGACGGCGGCTGCCCCGCCCTGCTGTCGACGACGGGCTACGAGCAGATCGAGTCGGTCGAGGGCAGCGGCGAGAACAACAAGACCGTCACCGTCACCTACACGACCCCCTTCTCCGACTGGCAGTCGCTGTTCAGCGGCGATTTCGGCGGCGGCATTCTGCCGGCTCACATCATGGACGACGAGGACCCGGCCGTCGTCTGCGAGACGATCACCGAGGGCTGGCCGATCGGCGAGGGCCTGCCTTCCGACATCTCCGGTGGCCCCTGGCAGCTGCTCGCTGAGAGCGTCGATGTCGGCACGCAGACCGTCGTCCTCACCCCCAACCCCGAGTGGTATGGCGAGGGGCCGTTCATCGAGCGGTTGATCATCCAGAACATCGGCAACGACCCGACGACCGCCGTCCAGGGTCTGCAGAACGGTGAGCTGGGGATTATCTACCCGCAGCCGCAGTTGGACCTGGTCAACCAAGTCGAGGAGCTCGCGCCCGATGTCGAGAGCGACGTCACCTTCGGGCTCTCCTTTGAGCACCTGGACTTCAACGCCCAGGACCCACACCTGGCCAGCCTGCCCGTGCGCCAGGCGATCGCCATGTCGCTGGACCGTGAGGAGATCGTCGACCAGACCGTCGGCCAGTTCTCCTCCGACGCCGAAGTGCTGCAGAACCGTATCTACTTCAACAACCAGCCGGAGTACGAGGACACCGCTCCGGAGGTATACAAGGAGCAGAACACCGAGCAGGCCCGGGAGCTGCTTGAGGGTGACGGCTACACGCTGGGGCCGGACGGGATCTACACGCACCCTGAGCGGGGCCGCCTGGAGATCCAGATCGACACCACGGCGAACAACCCGCTGCGGCAGACGACCATCGAGGTCATGATCCCGCAGCTGGAGGAGTCGGGCATCGCCGCCAGCTTCAACGCGAACCCGGACATCTTCGCCGGTGCCGAGCAGCCGACCTCGCTCGAGGCCGGCGGCTTCCAGGCCGCGGTGTTCGCCTGGGTCGGCTCGCCGTTCCGGTCGGCCACTCAGTCCATCTACTGGTCGCCGGACAACGGCCTCGGCCAGAACTACTCCCGGCAGGGCACGGCCGAGATCGACGAGCTGTACGCCGAATTCGTTCAGGAGCCCGACGACGCCGCGCGGGCCGAGATCGGCAACCAGATCGACGCCCTGCTCTGGGAGCAGGTGGCCACCGTGCCGCTGTACCAGAAGCCGACGTTCATCGCGTGGCAGAGCAATATCCAGGGCGTGGAGGACAACTCCACGCAGGCCGGTCCGCTCTGGAACTCGGAGACCTGGACCGTCGAGTGATCGGTGGTCAGGTGCTCCCCAGGTCCTTCGGGAGCACCTGACCACCCGGCAGGCTGATCCGGCCTTCCTGGCCGCGGCCCTCGGTGCACTGCTCCGGGGGCCGCGGTCTTGCCCGGCCACAATGCACTACTCCTGACCATCCGTCCCGGTCCGCCGGCCGGGCCGGGTCGACCGCCGTCCTGCGGGCCCCGTCCCACCCTGGGCGGGGGAGCGGCCCTCATTGTCGTCGTAAGGTCTCGCCCATGCTGTTCTTCGCGATCAGGCGGCTCGTCGGAGCCGTCTTCGTGTTGCTCGGGAGCTCGTTCCTGGTGTTCGCGCTCTGCGCGGCCAGCTTCGACCCGCTGTCGCGTTACTACACCCTCCAACCGCGTCCGCCCGAGGCGTTCTTCGACAACCTCCGCGCGGAACTGGGGCTCAACGACCACTTCTTGATCCGGTACTGGAACTGGCTCACCGGGGTCCTCACCGGCGACTTCGGCGAGACGGTGAACGGCACGCCGGTGGCCGATCAGTTGTTCCAGCGGCTCGGCGTCACTGCCCGCCTGATCACCGCCGCGGTCATCATCGCCGTCATCCTCGCGGTTGTCGTCGGCGTCATCGGTGCGGTTCGGCAGTACAAGCCCTCCGACTACGCCTTCACCTTCCTGGCGTACCTGCTGATCGCCCTGCCGACCTTCTGGTTCGCCGCGCTGCTGAAGGAGTTCGTCGCGGTCGGCGTCAACGACGCCTTCGACCGCCAAGTGCTGTACACCCTCGGCGAGGAGACAGCGGCGTTGGGCTTGTACGCGGACGGCTGGGAACTCTGGTCCGACCGGCTGGCTCACCTGATCCTGCCGACGATCAGCCTGGCTTTGCTCTCCTTCGCCGCCTGGAGCCGGTTCCAGCGCGCCGCCATGCTCGACGTCCTCGGGTCGGACTACATGCGCCTGGCCCGCGCCAAGGGCCTAACCTACCGGCGCACGGTCATCAAGCACGGCCTGCGCAACGCGCTCATCCCGCTCACCACAGTGGTCGCCCTGGGCATCGGCACCCTGTTCGGCGGCGCGATCATCACCGAGCAGGTGTTCGTTTGGAACGGCATGGGGCGCTACCTGCTCGAGAGCGGGATCGGCAACAACGACATCAACGTGGTGCTCGGCTGGCTGCTGGTCAGCGCCGTGTTCGTCGTCGTCTTCAACTTGGTCGCCGACGTCCTGTACGCGGTCCTCGACCCGCGGATCAGGCTGTCGTGACGGCGCTCGGTCGATAGGGAAACAACATGGCATCCACCAAGCCGCAGGACACGACAGGCTCCGCGGTCCCAGCCGAGCCGGGCGCACCCGCTGGCGGCGGCGTCGACCGCGAATTCGGCATCCGGGCCCGGAGCCAGCGGCAGCAGATCGTCCGCCGCTTCCTGCACAACAAGGTCGGCATGACCGGCCTAGTGCTGCTGGCCGCCATGCTGCTGTTCGGCTTTGTAGGCCCGCTGCTCTACAGCACCGAGTACGCCTCCCAGAACCGGAACGCGCAGTCAGTCTCGCCCGGGACCGCTGGCTACCCGCTGGGCAGTGACGCCATCGGGCGCGACCTGCTGGCCGGTCTCATGCAGGGCGTGCAGCGGACCCTGCTCATCGTGGCCGTCTTCATGGTGATCGCCTTGCCGCTCGGTCTGCTGGTCGGGGCGGTCGCCGGGTATTTCGGCCGGTGGGTCGACAGCTCGCTTATGCGGCTGGTCGACCTGATCCTGACGGTGCCGCTGCTGGTCGTGCTCATCGTGGTGGCGAGCAACTTCCCCGAATTGCGCACGCCGCAGGGAGTGGGGCTCATCCTGGGGCTGTTTGGGTGGCTGGATCTCGCGCGCATCGTCCGCGGCCAGTTCCTCACCCTCCGCGAGAAGGAGTATGTTGAGGCGGCGCACGCCCTGGGTGCCTCGGACAAGCGGATCATCTTCAAGCACCTGATTCCCAACGCGCTGGGATCCATCATCGTCTGGGTGACGCTGGCGGCGGCGACCGCGATCATCCTCGAGGCGTCACTGACCTACCTCGGCTTCGGGGTAAACCAGGCCAACGCGACCTCCCTGGGCCGGCTGGTGTCCGACGGCGTGCAGGCCGCGAGCACCCGGCCCTGGTTGTTCTACTTCCCCGGCATCGCGTTGCTCTTGATCGTCTTGGCCATCAACCTGATTGGTGACGGCATCCGCGACGCCTTCGACCCCAGCAACCGCCGCGTGCGGGCCTGAGAGGGAGAGGCATGACCAGCATCGAGCCTGGCGGCCGCGGCACGTCCACGGCCGGAGCGACCTCCTACGACGTTCTCTCCTCCGGTCGGGGGGCTGCCGCCGATCCCGCCGCACGATCGTCGTCCGACCTACTGCTCGAGGTTCGCGACCTGAACGTCCGGTTCCCAACCGAGGACGGTCTGGTGCACGCCGTCCGCGGCGTGGACTACACGCTCCGTCCCGGCGAGGTGCTCGGCATCGTGGGAGAATCTGGCTCGGGCAAGTCGGTCACCTCGCTGGCCGTCATGGGCCTCCTGCCGGCATCCGCGCGGGTCACCGGCTCGGTGCGCTACAGGGGCGAGGAATTGCTCGGCCTGCGAGACAAGGACATGTCGCTCCTGCGCGGCTCGGGCATCTCCATGATCTTCCAGGACCCGATGACGTCCCTGGACCCGGTCTACAAGGTGGGCGACCAGATCGAGGAGACGCTCCGGATCCACGACCGCAACCTCTCCCGCAAGGCGGCCACCGCCCGGGCCGTGGAGCTCCTGGAGCTGGTCGGCATCCCGCAGGCCGAGGAGCGGGTGCGGGCGTATCCCCACTCGTTCTCTGGCGGCATGCGCCAGCGCGTCGTCATCGCGATCGCCATGGCGAACCAGCCGGACGTGATCATCGCCGACGAGCCCACCACCGCGCTGGACGTCACGGTGCAGGCGCAGATTCTCGAGGTGCTGGGAACGGCGCTGGAGGAGACCGGGGCCGCGATGGTGCTGATCACCCACGACCTGGGCGTGGTCGCCGGCATCGCCGACCGCGTTCTCGTCATGTACGCCGGGCGGCCGATCGAGGTCGGCGGCGTCGAGGACATTTACTACGAGCCGCGGATGCCGTACACGCTCGGGCTGCTCGGCTCCCTGCCGCGCCTGGACAGCACCACCCGCGAGCGGCTGACGCCGATCGTCGGCGCTCCGCCGTCGTTGCTGAACATGCCTCCCGGCTGCCCCTTCGCGCCGCGGTGCCCGCTTCACGTCCCCGCCTGCGACCTGGAGGAGCCTCCTCTGTTCGAGGTCGGGCCCAGCCACACCGCCGCCTGCATCCGCACGGACCTGGTCGCCGAGGCTCACGGCCATGCTGCCGAGGTCTTCGAGGCGGGTGTCACCGACACGCTGCTGGGCGACCAGGCCGCGGCTACCCCGGCCGCTGCGCACGGGGGCGACGAGCCGGCCGGCCCGCCGCCGCCCTCGCAGACCGAGCCGACGGCAGGGCGCGGCGGCGAGACCGGAACCGTCACCACCCCCCGAGGAGACCGCCCGTGACCGCCCCCACGGCCGACCGCCCCCGCGCAGCCGGGCAGCAGGGGGAACCCATCCTGTCCGTGCGCGGCCTGGTCAAGCACTTCCCGATCACCGGAGGCATGCTCCGGCGCAACGTCGGCGCCGTGCGCGCCGTCGATGGAATCGACCTCGACCTCTACTCCGGCGAGGTCCTCGGACTCGTCGGAGAGTCCGGATGCGGCAAGTCCACCACCGGGCGCGCCATCCTCAACCTCCAGCCGGCCACGAGCGGCTCGGTGGTCTTCCAGGGCAAGGAGATCGTCGGGCTTGGCCGCAAGAAGATGCGCCCGCTGCGCCGGGACATCCAGATCGTGTTCCAGGACCCGTACGCTTCGCTCAGCCCCCGCCTGCCGGTGTTCGACATCATCGCCGAGCCGCTGCTCATCCATGGCGTGGTCACGGGCGAGGCCGCCGTCCGGGAGCGGGTCGAGGAACTGGTGCGGCTCGTCGGGCTGAATCCCGAGCACACCAACCGGTACCCGGCCGATTTCTCCGGCGGCCAGCGCCAGCGCATCGGCATCGCGCGCGCCCTGGCCCTCGAACCTAAGGTGCTGGTGCTCGACGAACCGGTGAGCGCTCTGGACGTCTCGATTCAGGCCGGCGTCATCAACCTGCTCGAGGACCTGAAGGACCGGCTGCAGCTGTCCTATCTCTTCATCGCCCACGACCTGTCGGTCGTCCGGCACATCTCCGACCGGGTCGCGGTCATGTATCTGGGCCGGATCGTCGAGATCGCCGAGCGTGACGAGCTCTTCGAGCGGCCTGTCCACCCGTACACGCAGGCGCTGCTTTCAGCGATCCCGCTCCCCGACCCCCGCCGGGAGCGGGCGCGACAGCGCATCATCATCTCCGGCGACGTCCCCAGTCCGGCCAACCCCCCGTCGGGATGCCACTTCCGGACGCGGTGCCAGAAGTTCGCCAGCGAACTCTCCGACACCCAGCGCCAGACGTGCATCGACGTGGACCCGGCCTTGGCGGACCGGGGCGCCGGACACCTGAACGCCTGCCACTACGCCGAGGCCCGCCGGGTTCTGTGACTTCGCGGTCGTCCGGGCGGCAGTGCGACCGGCGTGGTCCCGGCGCGCCCGCCCCACCGTGCGCGGCGGGCCCCGGCCCCGCTCGCGCCGCGCGCCGCCTCAGGGAGAATGGGCGACCGTGACCGCCGATCGACGCCTGCTCCTCGTCCACGCGCACCCCGACGACGAGACGATCGGCAACGGGGCCACGATGGCGCGCTACGTCGCCGAGGGCGTCGGCGTCACCCTGCTCACCTGCACGCTGGGCGAGGAGGGCGAGATCCTGGTCCCCGAGCTCGCCCAGCTCGCCGCCGACCAGGCCGACCAGCTCGGCGGCTACCGCGTCTGGGAGCTGCGCGGGGCGATGGCGGCCCTCGGCGTCGAGGACTTCCGCTTCCTCGGCGGGGCCGGGCGCTACCGCGACTCCGGGATGATGGGCACCCCGGCGAACGAGCACCCGCGCGCCTTCTGGAACGCCGACCTCGACGAGGCGGTGGCGCACGCCGTCGCCGTCGTCCGGGAGGTCCGCCCGCAGGTCGTCGTCACCTACGACGAGTTCGGCGGCTACGGCCACCCCGACCACATCCAGGCGCACCGGGTGGCGATGCGGGCGGTGGAGGCCGCGGCGGACCCGGGCTACCGCCCCGACCTCGGCGCCGCCTGGCAGGTGGCGAAGGTCTACTGGAACGCGATGCCCCGATCGGTGGTGCGCGAGGGCATCGAGGCCATGGCGGCCCTCGGCGAGGCATCCCCGTTCGAGGGGCTGGGCGAGGTCGACGACATCCCCTTCGTGGTGCCCGACGAGGTGGTTTCCTGCGCGGTGGACGCCCGGGCCTACGCCGGGCGCAAGGACGCCGCCATGCGCGCCCACCCCACCCAGATCACCGTCGACGGCCCGTTCTTCGCGCTGTCGAACAACCTCGGCCAGGAGGTGCTCGGCGTCGAGTACTACCGCCTGGTCGCGGGCGAGCGCGGCCCGGCCGCCGGGCCCGACGGCCGGGAGGACGACCTCTTCGCCGGTCTCGAGGGGTGAGGCGCCGCGGGCCGGTCACGGTGGGCCTGGGCGTCGCCGCCGTCCTCGTCGCCGGGTGGCTGGCCGTCGTCGAGGTGCTCTGGCTGCCGCTGCGGGTCGGGGGCGTGCTGGTGCCGGTCTCGGTGGTGGCCGCGGTGGCCGGCAACCTGCTGCTGGTGTCGGCCGCGCTCCGGCTCAGCGGCTCCAAGGTGGTCGCCGCCCTCCCGGCGGTCACCTGGCTGGCCGTCGCGGTCGCGGCCATGGTGCAGCGCCCCGAGGGTGACCTGCTGCTGGTCTCCGGGGGTCCGCTCGGCCTGGTGAGCACCGCGTTCCTGCTGCTGGGGGTGCTGGCCGCGGCGCTGGCCCTGGGGCTGGCGTTGGGCACCCCCACCCGCCGGGTCAGCCCCGCGGGGCCCACCGGTAGTGGTAGCGGTGGTGCTCGGTGAACCCCATCCGGGCGTAGAGGGTCAGCGCCGGGGCGTTGGACGCGGTCACCTGCAGCAGGCAGGACGTCGCCCCGCGGGCGCGGCCCTCGGTGGCCAGCGCCGCCATCACCGCCGTCGCCAGGCCGCGCCGCCGGTAGCGCTCGTCGACGGTCACCGCGCTGACCACGAGCCAGCCGTCGTCGACGACGCCGCGCGCCACCGCGGCCGGCCGGTCGGCCGCGGGGTCGGGCCGGACGGAGGCGAACAGCGGTCGCTCGGCGTTGCGGAGGACCGCTGCCGCGGTGGCGGGCAGCGGCGCGCCGCGGTGCCGGTAGCCGGCCAGCCACACCTCGTCGGGGGCGTCGTCGAGCAGCACCGGGACGCCGGCGCCGGGCCAGGGACCGGCCGGCCCGACGAGCACCAGGACGTCCTCGTCGCGGGTCCACCCCGCGGCGGCGAACGCGGCGTCGACCTCCTCGCCCCCGGGGACCGGGACGGCGGCGCACGCGCGCAGCCCCCGGTCGGCGTACCAGCCGGTCACGCCGACGACCGCCGAGCGCAGGTCCTCCGGCGGGTCTCCGGTGACCAGCACCGAGTTCGCCCGGCCGGTGAAGCCGCCGCCGGCGCGCAGCAGCCAGTCGCCGTAGGGCTCCTCCTCCAGCCCCCGCCAGGTGCGGGCGGCGAGGCGCTCCAGCTCGGCGACCCGGGTCGGGGCTGCGGTGGTCACGGCGACGATCATGGCGGGCCGCGCCGCCGGGAGCGGAGGCGCCCCTGCTCAGCCCCGCCGCGGGGCGGCCGCGGGCAGCGGGCGGGCGTTCAGCCAGCCCAGCACCCGTTCGGCGGGCATGGGCCGGGAGATGTGGTAGCCCTGCGCGACGTCGCAGCCCCACTCGCGCAGCGCGACGAGGGCGTCGGCGTCCTCGACGCCCTCGACCACCATGCCCATCCCGAGGTCGCGGCTCAGCTGCAGGGTGCTGCGCACGATCGCCGCCGCCCGCGGGTCGGAGGTCAGGTGGGTGACGAAGCTGCGGTCGAGCTTCAGCTCGTCCACCGGCAGCGCGCGCAGGTACGACAGCGACGAGTACCCGGTGCCGTAGTCGTCCACCGACAGCCGCACACCCAGCCGCCGCAGCCCGGCCATCACCTGCTGGCTGCGGGCGGCGTCGGCCATCAGGACGTCCTCGGTGATCTCGAGGACCAGCGCGCCGGCCGGCACCGAGCAGGCCTCCAGCAGCATCTGCACCTGCTCGGGCAGCGCGACGTCCTGCAGGTTGGACACCGACAGGTTCACCGCGACCGACAGGTCGTGCCCCTGGGTGCGCCAGGTGCGCAGGTCCCGCAGGGCGTGCTCGAGCACCCGAAGCGCCAGCCGGCGCATGAGCCCGGCCTGCTCGGCCAGCGGCAGGAAGACGTCGGGGTAGAGCAGGCCCCGGTCGGGGTGGTCCCAGCGGACCAGCGCCTCGAGGCCGGCGACGGTCCCGGTGCGCAGGTCCAGCTGCGGCTGGTAGTGGTTGACGAGCTCGTCGCCGTCGAGGGCCGAGCGGAGCTGCTCCAGCGTCTGCAGCCGGTCGCGGGTGGCCGGGGTGCCGTCGGGCGCCCACACGTCGTAGCCCAGGCGCCCGCGCTTCGCCGCGTACATCGCCGAGTCCGCGCGGGCCAGCAGCAGCGAGCGGTCGCGGCCGTGCTCGGGGCAGAGGGCGATGCCGATGCTGGCGTCCACGTGCAGCGACATGCCGGCCAGGACGAACGCTTCGCGCAGCGCGGTGCCCAGCCCGTCGGCGACCTCGCGCGCCCGGTCGGCGTCGGCGTCGGGCAGCAGGACGGCGAACTCGTCCCCGCCCATGCGGGCCAGCAGGTCGCCGGGCCGCAGCGCGCGCTGCAGGCGGGGGCCGACCAGGCAGAGCAGGTCGTCGCCGACGCTGTGCCCGAAGCTGTCGTTGATCTCCTTGAACCGGTCGAGGTCGACCATCAGCAGCGCGAACCGCCGGTCGCGGTCGCCGCGGGCGGTCTGCTCCACCGTCTCGATGAACTTCCGGCGGTTGGGCAGGCCGGTCAGCGGGTCGTGGTGCGCCTCCGCCGCCAGCTGGGCCAGGCGCTCCTGCTCCGCTGCGCGCAGCTCGGCGTTCTCCACGACCAGGGCGCCCTCCAGGGTGACCTGCCGGACGGCGTCGCGCTCCGAGGGGCTCCAGCTGCGGGCGGTGCCGACCGATCCTGTGACCACCAGCCCCAGCAGCCGGTCGCGGGACATGAGCGGCACGCTGATGTAGGAGCTCAGACCCAGGGCCCGCACCAGCTCGGGGTCGAGCAGGTCGGTGGCGGTGGCGTCCTCGACGAAGACGGGGGTCCGCTCCGCCGTCGCCAGCCGCCACAGGGGGACGGCGGACGCCGGCTGGCCGACCAGCCGGGCCTGCACGACCTGCTTGTGCTCGTCCGGCCAGCCGACGTGCCGCACCTCGGAGATGCGGTCGTCGGCGTCGACCAGGTAGGCGGCGCTGCGCTCGGTGCCGGCCAGCCGCTGGACGGCCAGGGCCAGCACCTCCGCGGCGGCCGCGGCGCCGGTGACCGCCGAGCCGTCGACGAGCAGCTGCCGGACGACGCGGGCGGTGGTGAGCGAGGCCGCCCGCGCCTGGCTGGTGCGCGCCTGCTCGATGACGCCCCCGAGGTGCGCGCCGGCGGCGGCGGCCAGCCGGCGGACGTCCTCGGAGAACGGCCGCACCTGCGTGCTGTCCAGGGTGAGGACGCCGGCCAGCTCGGGGGTGCGACCCAGCGGGACGGCGAGCGCGGAGGCGATCTGGAAGGAGTCGACCCACCAGCCCGACACGAGATCGGAGTCGCGATCGGCGGTGAGCGGGGCCCCGGTGCGCAGCACCGTCTCGGCGAGCTGCAGGGGCACCGGCGCGGAGCGGAACTGCCGCCAGGTGGCGAGGTCGCGCCGGCCGTCGGCGTAAGCGGCCATGCGGGGGACCAGGCGGCCGTCCTCGAGCAGGAAGACGCAGGCGCGCTCCACCTCCCCCAGCTCGGCCAGCTGGCGGCAGGCCGCGCCGAGCAGGTGGTCCATCGACTGGGCCTGCGCGGCGGACTCGATCAGCGTGAGCAGGACGCCGGCCTGCTCCAGGCGGCGCTGCTCGGCGCGCCGTGCCCACGCCCCGGCCAGCGCGACGGCGATGCGGGGGGCTGCCTGGCGCAGCAGGTGGGGGGCCGCGGCGGCGGCGGGCTCGACGGTCAGGACGCCCACGACCTGCCCGTCGAGCAGCAGCGGCTCGCCGTGGCCCGAGCGGAGGCCGACCTCGGCGAGCTGGCGGTCCTCGGCGCGGCGTCCGTCGGCGTGGGCGACGACGGCCCGGCGGCCGGTGACGACGGCGGAGAGGAAGGGGGAGTCGCGCAGGAGGGCAGGGGTCCGCAGGGCCGGGTGCAGGGGCAGCGGGTCCCGGGTGGCGGCGGTGGACTGCCGGAACGGGACGACGAGCTCGGTGGTCGCCTCGTGCACCCACACCGACACGCGGGTGGCCCCGGAGGACGCGCGCAGCCGCCCCAGCAGGTGGACAAGGGCGGCGTGGGCGTCGTAGGGCGACGCCGGCGGCTCGAACCGCGGCGCTGCCTCGTCCTGCGTCGTCCCGGGCACGAGGTCGAGATCGGCGGCCCCGCCCGGTGCTTGAGCCCTGGTGGGCGCTCACCCCCCGATGGGGGGCCTCCGCCGGCGGCTGCCCCGGGCGGGGGAGCCCCTCGGGTGGCCCGTGGCACGGTGACCGGCGCCGGAGGTGATACTAGGGAGGCATCTGGCGCGACCGGCCCCGGCCGGCGCGCCGCCCGAGCGTCCCCGGGAGGGAAACCCCGTGACCTACGTCATCACCCAGGCCTGCGTCGACGTGCTCGACAAGGCGTGCATCGACGAGTGTCCGGTGGACTGCATCTACGAGGGCGACCGGATGCTCTACATCCACCCCGACGAGTGCGTCGACTGCGGCGCCTGCGAGCCGGTGTGCCCGGTGGAGGCCATCTACTACGAGGACGACGTCCCGGACAAGTGGAAGGACTTCTACAACGCCAACGTGGAGTTCTTCTCCGACCTGGGCAGCCCGGGCGGTGCTGCCAAGACCGGGAAGATCGGCAAGGACCACCCGCTGGTGGCCGCGCTCCCGCCCCAGGGCGAAGGTCACTGACCGCTCCGGTCCCCGGCGCGCCGCGGGCGCTGCCGGACTTCCCCTGGGACTCCCTGGCCGGTGCCCGGGCGCGCGCCGCCCAGCACCCCGGCGGCGTCGTCGACCTGTCGATCGGCACGCCGGTCGACAGCACGCCCGCGGTCCTGCGCGAGGCGCTCGCCGGGGCGGCCGACGCCCCGGGCTACCCGACCGCGCTGGGCACCGCGCAGCTGCGCACGGCCGCCGCGGGCTGGCTGGCGCGGCGGCTGGGCGTGCACGTCGCCGACCCGCTGGGCGCGCAGCCCTCGCTGATCCCCACGGTCGGCTCCAAGGAGCTCGTCGCCCTGCTCCCCACGCTGCTGGGGCTGCAGGGGGGTGCGAGCACCGTGGTGGTGCCCGAGGTCGCCTACCCGACCTACGAGGTCGGCGCGGTGCTGGCCGGCCTCGCGGTGCGCCGGAGCGACACGCCGCCGGCCGACGCGGCCGGGATCTCCCTGGTCTGGCTGAACTCCCCGGGCAACCCCCACGGCCGGGTGCTCACCGTCGAGCAGCTGCGGGCGTGGGTCGCCTGGGGCCGCGCGCACGGCGTGCCGGTCGTGGCCGACGAGTGCTACATCACCCTGGGCTGGGACGTGGAGCCCCGCTCGATCCTGCACCCGGACGTCGCCGGCGCCGACCACGCCGGGCTGCTGGCGGTGCACTCGCTGTCCAAGCAGTCGACGGCGGCCGGCTACCGGGGCGGCCTGCTCTCCGGTGACCCGGAGCTGGTGCGCCGGGTCTGGGAGGTGCGCCGCCACCTCGGGCTGCTGGTGCCCGGGCCGGTCCAGGCCGCGATGGCGGCCGCGCTGGCCGACGACGCGCACGTCGACGAGCAGCGCGAGCGGTACCGCCGTCGGCGGGAGCGGCTGGCAAGCGCGGTGCGCGCGGCCGGGATGCGGATCGACCACTCCGAGGCGGGCCTCTACCTCTGGATCACCCGTGACGAGGACTGCTGGGCCACGATCGACCGGCTGGCGGGCCTGGGGATCGTCGCCGCCCCCGGCAGCTTCTACGGCCCTGCCGGGGCGCAGCACGTGCGGATGGCGCTGACGGCGGCGGACGAGCGGATCGACGCGGCGGTCGAGCGCCTGACCGCCTGAGCCGACCGCCTGGGCCGACCGTTGCACGGCTGAGGCGCAGAACCAGCCCGTTCCCGGGCCTGCTGCGGTCAACGGTGCGGGTGCCCTGTGGCTCAGGCGCAGTCGGGCGCACCGACGATCAGCACGGCGGTCAGCTCCTGGGCCATCGCCTCGTGCTTCTGGTAGTGCTCGGGAAATCCGGAGCGCTGCACGGCCTGCGCGACCTCGGTGAGCCGGCCGGTCTCCCAGCCGGGGACCTCGACGAGGTGGTCGTAGAACCGGCCGGCCGCGTAGACCGGGTCCTGCACCTGCTCCGGCGTGCCCCAGCCCTGCGAGGGGCGCTGCTGGAACAGCCCGAGCGAGTCCCGGTCGCCGTGGTCGAGGTTGCGCATGGTCGACTCCTGCATCGCCGTCGCGAGCGCGATGACGACCGCCCGCTCCGGCAGCCCGCGGTCGTAGCCCACCTGCGCGATGGTCGCCGCGTTCTGCATCTGGTCGGCGGAGAGGGTCACCGACGAGGCCGGCAGGGTGCAGCCGCCCGAGGTGGGGAGCTGGACGGCGAGGTCGGCCCGCCAGGCCACCGCGGCGAAGATCGCCGCCCCGACCAGCAGCGCCGGCCACCAGCGGAGCACGCCGGGTCCGCGCTTCCCGCGCGGGCGGCGGGCGCTCCCGGGGGCCGGGCGGCGGACCGGGCGCCGGCGCCGGTTCGCCGGGCGGCGGGACGTGCTGCGACCCCGGGCAGCGGCGTGGTGCGTCGCGGTGCGGGTGCTGGTCATGGCTCCCCGACTGTAGGCGGCGGAGCTGGCCGTTCCCTGGACGCGGCACCCTCAGCGATCTGCCCGGGGACGGCGGAACCGCCACCTGCAGGAGCCTCGCGCCGCTAGCGTGTGCCCGCCGTCGAGGAGGAGCCATGGCCGACACCCTGCTGCCCGGGATCACCGCCACGCGGGTGGTCACCCCGCGCCTGACCCAGAACGTGCTGCACCCGTCCACCGTGCCGCCGGACGCCCTCGGCGGCGGCGAGGTCGTGCTCTTCGTGCACGGCAACGTGAGCTCCGCGCTGTTCTGGCAGCAGCCGCTGCTGGCGCTGGCCGAGGAGGCGGGCCTGCGGCCGCTGGCGGTGGACCTGCGCGGGTACGGCGACACGGATCCGCTGCCCGTCGACGCGCGCCGGGGGGGTGCGCGACTGGGCCGACGACGTCGCAGCGCTGGTCGAGGCCCTCGGCATCGGGCGGGTGCACCTGGTCGGCTGGAGCATGGGCGCGGCCGTCGTCCTCCAGCACCTGCTCGACGCCCCCGAGCGGGTCGCCTCGGTGGCGCTGGTGGCCCCGGTCTCGCCCTACGGCTTCGGTGGCACCGCCGGACCGGAGGGGCGCCGCCTCGCCGAGGACGGCGCGGGCTCCGGTGGCGGCGCGGCCAACCCCGAGTTCGTCGCCGCGCTCGCGGCCGGCGACACCGGGGACGGCAGCCCGACCAGCCCGCGGTCGATCCTGCGGTCGTTCTACGTGGCGCCCGGCTCGCTGCCGCTGGACCCGGCGCTGGAGGACCTCTTCGTCGCCTCGATGCTCTCCACCCGCACCGGCCCCGACCACTACCCGGGCGACTCCGCTGCCAGCCCCACCTGGCCGGGCGTGGCCCCGGGGGAGCGCGGCGTGCTGAACACGATGGCGCCGACGGTCCTGGACGTCTCGGGCATCGACGCGCTGGCCGGGAAGCCGCCGGTGCTGTGGGTCCGCGGGGACGCCGACGCGATCGTGTCGGACACGTCGCTGTTCGACCTGGCCCACCTCGGGCAGCTGGGGGCGGTGCCGGGCTGGCCGGGGGCGGAGGTCTGCCCGCCGCAGCCGATGGTCGCCCAGACCCGCGCAGTGCTGGAGCGCTACGCCGCGGCCGGGGGCGGCTACCGCGAGGTCGTGCTGCCCGGGGTCGGGCACTCGCCGCACGTCGAGCGGCCGCAGAAGTTCGTGGTGGCCCTGCTCGAGCACCTCGGCGCCGCGGAGACGTCGACCGGCCCCCGCTGACGGCCTATGCCGGGGTCAGTTCGCGTGCAGCTCGGCGTTGAGGGCGCCCCAGTCGCCGTCGCGGGGCAGGGCCTCCAGCGCACCGCTCACGCTGTTGCGCCGGAAGAGCAGTCCGTCGCGGCCGGAGAGCTCCGCCGCCTTCACCGTCGAGCCGTCGGGGAGGGCCACGCGGGCGCCGGCGGTGACGTAGCACCCGGCCTCGACGACGCAGCCGTCGCCCAGCGAGATCCCGATGCCGGCGTTGGCGCCCAGCAGGCAGCCGCTGCCGATGGAGATGACCTGCTTGCCGCCGCCGGAGAGCGTTCCCATGATCGAGGCGCCGCCGCCGATGTCGCTGTCGGCGCCGACGACCACGCCCGCGCTGATCCGGCCCTCGACCATCGAGGGCCCCAGCGTGCCGGCGTTGTAGTTGACGAAGCCCTCGTGCATGACCGTCGTCCCCTCGGCCAGGTGGGCGCCCAGGCGCACCCGGTCGGCGTCGGCGATGCGCACGCCGGAGGGGATGACGTAGTCGACCATCCGCGGGAACTTGTCGACGCCGAAGACGGTCACGTGACCCACGGCGGCCCGCAGCCGGTGGGCGTTGAAGGTCGCGGCCTCGACCGGCCCGGCGCTGGTCCACGCGACGTTGGTGAGCAGCTTGAACACCCCGGTCATGTCCGCCCCGTGCGGCTGGATCAGCCGGTGCGAGAGCAGGTGCAGCCGCAGCCAGACGTCGTGGGTGTCCACCGGCGGCTGGGCGAGGTCGGCGATGACGGTGCGGACGGCGATGACCTCGACGCCGCGGGGCTCGTCGCGGCGCACCAGGCCGCCGTAGTCGGGGCCGAGCTCGCCGGAGAGCTCCAGCGCGCCGAGCCGGGTGCTGCCCGTGGCCGCGTCGGCGGGCGCGCCCAGCCGGGGCTCGGGGTACCAGGTGTCCAGCACGGTGCCCGAGGGCGTGACGGTCGCCAGACCGGTGGCGACGGCGGAGACGGGGGCGGGCGCGGCGTCAGTCACGCCGGGAACGCTACCGAGGCCGTTCCGCGGCGGGGCGGTCGGAGGGGGCTGGAACGGCCTGGCCGCAGGGCCGGGGCGGCAGGTGGGCCATAAGCTCGGCAGCCGTGAGCACCGCGCCGCAGCTCGACCTGTCCGCCGACGTCCTCGCGCTGACCCGCGCCCTGGTCGACGCGCCCTCGGTGTCGGGGAGCGAGACGGCGCTGGCCGACGCGGTCGAGGCGGCGCTGCGCGCGCTGGGCGGGCTGGAGGTCGAGCGGGTCGGCGACGCCGTGCTCGCCCGCACCAACCTCGGCCGGCCGACGCGGGTCGTCCTCGCCGGGCACCTGGACACCGTGCCCATCGCGGACAACGTGCCCAGCCGGCTCGACGAGGCCGCCGGCCGCCTCTACGGCTGCGGCACCAGCGACATGAAGGCCGGTGACGCGGTGATGCTGCGGCTGGCCGCGGTCTTCGGCGTCCCCGGCGCGGAGCCGGCGCACGACCTCACGTTCGTCTTCTACGACAACGAGGAGGTCGAGGCCGTCAAGAACGGGCTCGGCCGGGTGGCCCGCGAGCGGCGCGGCTGGCTCTACGGCGACCTCGCGATCCTGCTGGAGCCGACCGACGGCGAGATCGAGGCCGGCTGCCAGGGCACGCTGCGCGCGGTGCTGGCGACCCGGGGCCGCCGCGCGCACAGCGCCCGCAGCTGGCTGGGCGAGAACGCCGTCCACGGGCTCGCCGGGGCGCTGTCCGCGCTCGCCGCCTACCGGCCGCGCGAGGTCGAGATCGACGGCTGCACCTACCGCGAGGGGCTCAACGCCGTCGGCATCTCCGGCGGGGTCGCGGGGAACGTGATCCCCGACGAGGCCGCGCTGACGGTCAACTTCCGCTACGCGCCCGACCGCGACGAGGACGCCGCGGAGGCGCACGTCCGCGAGGTGTTCGCCGACGCGGTCGCGGCCGGCGCGACGCTGACCGTCGTCGACAACGCCGGGGGCGCGCTGCCCGGGCTCGCCGAGCCGGCCGCCGCCGCCTTCGTCGCCGCCGTGGGCCGCCCGGCCCGGGCCAAGCTGGGCTGGACCGACGTCGCCCGGTTCGCCGCCTTCGGCATCCCGGCGGTCAACTACGGCCCGGGGGACCCGCAGCTGGCGCACACCCGGGAGGAGCACGTCCGGGTCGACCGGCTCCAGCCCGCCGTCGACGCCCTCACCGCCTACCTGTCCGGGAGGACCGCATGACCGCCACGCCACCGCCGGAGGGCCGGCGCCCGCGCCCGACCCGCCACCGCGGGCCGATCGTGCTGCGCGGCGGCGAGCCCGACCCGCAGGCCCAGGGCAGCACCACCGACCAGCGGCTGCTGGACCGGCGGGGTCCCACGGACTGGGTGCACACCGACCCGTGGCGCGTGCTGAGGATCCAGAGCGAGTTCGTCGAGGGCTTCGGCCTGCTCGCCGAGCTGCCCCGCGCGGTCAGCGTGTTCGGCAGCGCCCGCACCCCGCGGGACCACCCGCACTACGCCGCGGGCGTGGAGATCGGCGCCGCCCTCTCCCGCGCCGGGTACGCTGTCATCACCGGTGGTGGGCCGGGGGCGATGGAGGCGGCCAACCGCGGCGCCTCGGAGGCCGGCGGCCTCTCGGTCGGGCTGGGCATCGAGCTGCCGTTCGAGCAGGAGCTCAACGAGTGGGTCGACGTCGGCATCTCGTTCCGCTACTTCTTCGTGCGCAAGACGATGTTCGTGAAGTACGCGCAGGCGTTCGTGATCCTCCCGGGCGGTTTCGGCACGCTCGACGAGCTGTTCGAGGCGCTCACCCTCGTCCAGACCCGCAAGGTGACCCGCTTCCCGGTGATCCTCTACGGCACGGAGTACTGGGGCGGCCTGATCGACTGGGTGCGCACCACGATGGCCGGGCACGGCGCCATCAGCCCCGGTGATGTGGACCTGCTGCACTGCACCGACGACATCGCCGAGATCGTGGCGATCGTCGAGGAGGCGGAGAAGGCGCGGGCGGCCGGCGACAACGGCGGGGGGATGCGCGCCGCAGCGACCGGCCCGTCGGACGCCTGAGGTGCTCTCCTTCGTCCTGTTCGTGGTGGCCGCGCTGCTCGTCGGCGGGGCGCTGTTCCTCGTCGCCTCGCTGGTCCTCGGCCGCGGGGAGACCCAGCCGCCGGCCGATCCCGACCGGTCGCCGGTCGAGCTCCCCGAGGACCGGCCGGTGGTGGCCGACGACCTCCGCGGGGTGCGGATCGCGGTGACCGCCCGCGGCTACCGGATGGTCGAGGTGGACTGGCTGCTCGACCAGCTGGCGCAGACGCTGGACGAACGGGACGCCGAGATCGCGGCGCTGCGCGCCGAGCTGGCCGCACGCGACCGGCAGGGAGTGCCGGCCGAGCCCGGCGCCGCGCCGGCCGAACGGGAGGGGATGCAGGGTGCCTGAGCTGGTGGAGCGGGTGGAGGTGGCGGCGCCGCCCGAGCGGGTGTGGGCGGCGCTCACCGACTGGACGAGCCAGGGCGAGTGGATGCTCGCGACCGACGTCGAGACCGTCGGCGGGCCGGCGCAGGGCGTCGGTGGCCGGCTGGCCGCCCGCACCGGGCTGCCCGTGCCGGGCCGGCCCCGGCTCGGGTTCCTCGACACGATGGTCATCACCGCGTGGGACCCCCCGCGCCGGGTCGAGGTGCTGCACACCGGCCGGCTGGTGCGCGGGCCGGGCATCTTCGAGATCGAGCCGCGGGGTCAGCAGAGCACCTTCGTCTGGACCGAGCGGCTCGACCTGCCCTTCGGGGTGGTCGGTCGCGTCGGGTGGGTCGTCGCCAGGCCGTTCGCGCTGCTGGGCATCCGCTGGTCGCTGCGGCGCTTCGCCGCGTTCGCCCGCGCCCGCTGACCTGCCGCCGCGCGGCGCCGGCCGTCGGTGAGGATGTGCCCGTGCGCGAGGGGACGGCGGAGGCGTGAGCCGGCGGGGGTGGCTGCTGTTCCTGGCCATGTCGGTCATCTGGGGCGTGCCCTACCTGCTCATCAAGGTGGCCGTCGGGGAGGTGCCGCCGGTCGCGGTGGTGTTCGCCCGCTGCGTCGTCGGCGCGGCGCTGCTGGTGCCCTGGACGCTGGCGCGCGGGCAGCTGCGACCGGCGCTGCGGCACTGGAAGGCGCTGCTGCTGTTCACCGCGCTCGAGATGACCGGACCCTGGCTGCTGCTCTCCTACGCCGAGCAGACGCTGTCGAGCTCGCTCACCGGGCTGCTGGTGGCCGCGGTGCCGTTCGTGGCCGCGCTGGCCGCCCGGCTCGCGGGCGAGGAGGAGCGGCTCACCCCGGTGCGGCTGGCCGGCATGGGCCTCGGCGTCGTCGGCATCGCCGCCCTGCTCGGCCTGGACCTGGACGGCGCCGGGCTGCTCCCGCTCGCCGCTGTCGGGCTGGTGGTCCTGGGGTACGCGACGGCGCCGCTGGTGGTCAGCCGCGCGCTGCCCGAGGTGCCCGGGGTGGCGGCGAGCTCGATCGCGCTGCTCGTCACCGCGGTGGTCTACGCGCCGTTCGCCGTCCCGCGGCTGGGTGAGGTGACGTCGGCGTCGCCCCAGGCGCGGGTGTCGCTGCTGACACTCGGCGTGCTGTGCACCGCGGTGGCGCTGGCGCTCTTCTTCGCCCTGATCCGCGAGGTCGGGCCGCAGCGGGCGCTGGTCATCACCTTCGTCAACCCGGTCGTCGCGGTGCTGCTCGGCGTGCTGCTGCTCGGTGAGCCGTTCACCCTCGGCATCGCCGTCGGCCTGCCGCTGGTGCTGGTCGGGTGCGTGCTGGCCACGCGGCGCAGCGACCCGCGCCCGGAGCCGAGCGTGGCGGCGGTGGACTCGTCCGTCCGGTAGTCAGCCCAGCCGGCGCAGCCGCGGCCAGATCTGCGCCCAGGGCAGCCGCCGGTCGCTCGCCAGCCAGATCGTGCGGCCCTGCTCGTCGTTGTCCAGCCCCACCCCGTTGTCGACGCGGCCGGCCGGCCGGACCTCGCCGAACCAGCGCGTCAGCTCCTCCGGCGGCAGCCCGACCACCACCGCGGCGTCGGCGGCCTCCGGTGGCGGGCCCCACGTCCAGTACGAGTTGTGCCCGCTGTAGGCGGGCCCCAGGCCGGGGGCGAACCGGTCGACGGCGCCGGCCTCGCCGTAGTTGCCGGTGAGGACGACGACCTCCGCCCCGGCGGGCAGCCCGGCCCGCGCCCGCTGCACGGCGGCGGCGAACCGCGGCCAGCCGACGGTCTCCCCGGCGTCGTAGTTCACCGCCGGCACGGGTGTGGCCGGCAGCCAGCGGACCGGGAGCACGGGCAGCATGAGCACCGCGGAGGCGGCCAGGCTCAGCGCCAGCGCGGGGACGAGGACGCGCCGGGCCCGGGCCCCGCCGCGGCGGGCCCAGGCCAGCGCCGGGTCCGCGCCGGCCGCCAGCAGCAGCGGGTAGAGGCCCGCCAGGTAGTACGGCTTGCCGCCGGTGACGAGGAACAGCACGGCGAGGACGGCGTAGGCGACGGCGAAGCACCGCCACCGCGCCAGCGCGGGGTCGCGCAGCAGCCGCCACCACCCCGCCATCCAGACCGGGAAGAGCACCGGGCTGACCAGCACGAGCTGGAAGGGCAGGAAGAGGTACCAGGGCTCGCTGGTGCCCGAGCCGCCCGCGGCGATGGCCTCCGCCAGCGCCAGCTGCGGCCAGCCGTGCACCGCCTGCCAGACCAGGTTGGGCGCCCAGACCGCCAGCGCGAGCGCCCCGCCGGCCCACGGCCAGGGGGAGCGGAACACCGATCGCGGGCCGACGAGCAGCAGCCCGAGGACCACGGCCGCCAGCAGGAACGCCGGCTGCACCTTGTTCTGCAGCGCCAGGCCGGCGACCGCCCCGGCGACCAGCCAGACCACGCCGCCGTCGCGCAGCGCCCGCACGAGCAGCCACGACAGCAGGGCCCAGAACAGCAGGTCGAACGTCGTCGTCGACAGCAGGTGGCCGACGGCCAGCAGGATCGAGGAGACCGCCACGCAGGCGGCCGCGAACAGCTGGGCACCCCGGCCGCCGCCGAACTCGCGGGCGAGCAGGCCGGTGAGCACGACGACGGCGCCGGCCGCCAGCGCCGACGGGAACCGCAGCACGGTCAGCGAGCCGGGGGCGAGGGTGTCCACCGCGGCGGCGAGGAGCGGGGTGAGCGGTGGCTGGTCGACGTAGCCGAGGGCTGCCTCCCGCCCGGCGCGGAGGAAGTACAGCTCGTCGCGGTGGTAGCCGTAGCGCCCGGCCAGCGCCAGCAGCAGCGCGGCCACACCGGCGGCGAGGGCGAGCAGCGGGCCCCGGTGCAGCGCGGGCCGCACCGGGGTGGGCGTGGGCTCAGCGGTCCGGACGGCCACCGGCGGACGGTAGCGCCCGGAGGTCAGCCGCGGCGGGTCCGCCGCGTCCGCACGACCGCCCAGACGGCGGCGACCGCCAGCACCCCGGCGACGACGAGCAGCAGGTTCAGCCCGTAGGCGTCCTGCGGCAGGAAGCCCGGCTCCTGTACGTCGCCCGGGTCCACGGCGAACACCAGGCCCACCGCGACGAGCGACCCGGCAACCACGAGCCCGACGGCCACCGGTGCCCGCGCGGGCCGCGGGAGGAACCGGTTGACCAGGAACCCTGCCAGGACGACCAGCGGCGCGATGACGAGGTCGTGCAGCAGCGCGCTGCCGAGGAACCACAGCGCCCAGGACCCGAGCGGGACCCGATCGCCGGCCCCGAGCAGCCCGATGACGCCCCAGCCGACGGCGGCGAACCCCGGCACCAGGAAGAGCCACCGCCACCAGGGGCCGGCGATCGGGTCCCGCTCGGGTCCTGGGCGCTGTGGTTC
>NZ_SSXA01000042.1 GCF_021698975.1 Blastococcus sp. KM273128
CTCGGGCACCGCCCCGGTGACCCCGCTGCCCAGCGTGGGCCCGCAGGCGTGGCTCGCGGCGGCGGTCGGCGACCTGGCGGCCGCGCCGGAGGCCGCCCCGCCGGCATCGGCCGCGCCGCCCGCGCCACCCCCGCCGCCTCTCGGTGCGGCCCCGACGCGCGAGCTACCGCTCGCCGGGCTGCCCGCGGTACCGGCGCCGGTGCCCCCGGGTTCCGCCCGCCGGCTGCCCCCGCCGGCGCTGCTGGCCGCCGGCGGCCTGGCCCTGGCGCTCGTGGTCGCGGGGAGTCTCCTGGCGGCCGGTGTCCCCGGCTCGCCGGACGGGGCCGGGACGGGAGCCCCGCAGGAGGCCGGGGACAGCGGCGGTCCCACGGCCGCTCCGCTGCAGCCGGTGTCTGTGCGGGCGACCTGCCAGGCGCCCTCGAGCGCCGACTCGCTCGGCAACCAGATCACCTACGACCCCGGGCTCACCCTGGACGCCGTGCCCGCGACGGCCTGGCGCTGCGCGGGCTCCGCCGTGGGGCAGCAGCTCGTCTACGACTTCGGGGCGCCGGTCACCGTGACCGCGGTGGGGCTGGTGCCGGGCTACGCGAAGGTGGACCCCGCCGACGGCACGGACCGCTTCCTGGAGAACCGGACGGTCACCGACGTCACCTGGCGGTTCGACGACGGAACCGCGCAGCGGCAGTCGATCGCGTCGCCGAGCCCCGCGCCGGCCGACCTCGAGCTGCCCGGCGGCGTGACCACCCGCCAGGTGGTGCTGGAGATCGCGGGCACCGGCAACCACGCCGCGATCCGGGACTTCACCGCGATCAGCGACGTCCGCTTCGCCGGGTACTGATCCGGCCGCCCGCGGCGCTGCCGTGCCGGTCACGGGCGCGGGCGCGGGCGGCCGCCGGTGCGGTGCACCACCGGGGTGACACCCGGGCTGGGGAACCGCGCGATGCCGCGGCCCCGGGAGCGCGTCGCCGCCAGTACGTTCGTGCGCATGTCCGCAACGGATCAGGCGACCACCCGGACGACGCCGCGGCCGCCCGGCGGTCCGTTGCGCTTCCGCGCCGACATCCAGGGGCTGCGGGCCGTCGCGGTGGCGCTGGTCGTCGCGGACCACGTGTTCGGCTGGCCGCACGGCGGGTTCGTCGGCGTCGACGTCTTCTTCGTGATCTCCGGGTACCTGATCACCGCGCTGCTGCTGCGGGAGCTGGCCAAGAGCGGGCGGGTCTCGTTCCGCGACTTCTACCTCCGGCGGGCCAAGCGGATCCTCCCCGCGGCGATGGTCGTGCTCGCGGTCACCGTGGCCGCCGGGTACGCCTTCTTCTTCCTCCCGCGGGCCAACCAGACCGCGCTGGACGCGCTGGCCGCGGCGCTGTTCGTCGAGAACTGGCACCTGGTGGCCGCGGGGGCCGACTACCTGCAGGCGCAGGGGCCGGTGTCACCGCTGCAGCACTACTGGTCGCTGTCGATCGAGGAGCAGTTCTACGCGCTCTGGCCGCTGCTGCTCTTCGCCGGCTACCGGGCGCTCGACCTCCGCCACCGGCCGGGGCGGCTGCTGTGGTTCATCGGCGCGGGGATCGCGATCTCGCTGGCGTGGGCGGCCTACCGCACGAGCACCGCGCCGACGGCGGCCTACTTCGACACCCTGGCGCGGGCCGGCGAGCTGCTGGCCGGGGCGCTGGTCGCCGTCCTCGCCGGGCGGGTGGCGATCACCGACCGGCTCCGCCCGGCGCTCTCCCTCGGCGGGCTCCTGGTCGTGCTGGGTTCCGCCGTCGTCATCTCACCGACCTCGGCGTTCCCCTTCCCGTGGGTGCTCCTCCCGGTCGTGGGGACGGCGGTGGTGCTGCTGGCCGACCCGCCCGCCTCCCCGGCCACCGTGCTGCTGACCAACCCGGCGTCGCAGGCGATCGGGCGGTGGTCGTACTCGATCTACCTGTGGCACTTCCCGGTCGTGGTGTTCGGCTTCGCCACCGTGGGCGACGACCTCGCGGTGCAGCTGGCGCTGCTGGCCCTCACGCTGGTGCTCTCCGCCGCCTCGTACCGCTGGGTCGAGCGGCCCGTGCTGAACCTGCGCCCCCGCCCTCGCTACGTGTCGGGGTGGGAGCGGCCCCCCGGGACCGGGGTGCTGCTGCCGGTCGCCGTCGCCGGGGTGCTGCTCGTGGTGGCGCTGGCGCAGTTCTGGGGCCCGTCGTGGCTGCGCGGCACCGGCAGCGCCGACGGGGATGCCGCCGTCGTCGCGGGGGAGCGGCCCACCGCCGACGAGCTCGCCGAGCAGGTGGAGACGGCGCTGGCCGCCGACTCCTGGCCGGACGACCTCACGCCCTCCCTCGACGGGCTGGGCCCCGAGCAGCAGGCGGAGGAGATGGGCACCGAGGCGCCCGGCTGCCGGAACACGGTGACCGCCGGGGGTGAGCCGCTGGTCTGCCAGGACGGCCCCGACGACGCACCGCAGACGGCGCTGCTGGTCGGCGACTCGGTGGCGATGAGCTGGGGGCCGACGGTCGACGCGCTGTTCGAGGGCGACGACTGGCGGGTGCTCGGGCTGGGCTTCGCCTCCTGCCCGTTCGTCGACGTCGCCGTCGCCCCGCCGGCCGAGCCGCCGGGCTTCCCGGAGGACTGCGCGGCCGCGCGGGAGACCACGCAGCAGTTCATCGAGGAGACCCAGCCCGACGTGCTGGTGCTGTCGGCCGGGCAGGGGTACTTCGGCAACTTCGTCAGCGGCGCGGTCGACGACGCCGCCGTCGCGGAGTGGCAGAGCGGTCTGGAGACGACCCTGGAGGCGGTGATCCCGCACGTCGGCTCGGTGGTGGTGCTGGGCAACCCGCCGCTGGGCGCCGACCCCCGCGAGTGCGGTGGGCGGTTGGGTGGCCCCGACGACTGCGTCCGGTCGATCAGCCGCGGGTTCCTGGACAAGTCCGCGGCCGAGCAGGCGGCCGTCGAGGCGGTGCAGGCCGCCGGTGCGCAGGTCACCTACGTGGACACCCAGGAGCTGTTCTGCGCGGACGGCCGCTGCCCCGCGTTCGCCGGCTCGGTGCTGCTGCGCACCGACGAGACGCACCTGACGGCGGCGGCCGCGGACCTGGTGGCCGGGGCCGTGCGGGAGCAGGTCCCGGAGGGCGTCCGGTCCTGACCGCCGTGGTGGGCCGCCCGCCGGTCGGGCCCGATCCGCCCAGCTGACCGGCCGGACCGGCACCTGAGGTCCGGGAAGTAGGGCTCTGCCCACCGGTGCGGGGCAGAGCGCTATGGCCCCGAGGGGTACATGGTGACCTCCCGGAGCCCCGCCGCCGTCGGCACTTTGTGCACAAAACGCCGCCGCCCCGCGCCGGGTCAGGCGAGGGGGACCTCGGCGCGGCGGGCCGTCGGCGGGCGCCAGCCGGTGGTGTCCCGCAGCGGGACGTCCTCGAGTGCGGGCTCGGCCGGGTCGGCGAAGGTGCCGCGGGTCGCCGCCAGGTCTGCCGGGTCCACGGTGATCGAGCGGAAGACGCCGTGGTCCAGCGCGGGCGCGAGGTCCGGGCGGCTGCCGTACACCTCGGCCTCCGCCGTCGCCACGACGAAGACGCACGGGGTGCTGGCCGGCGAGCCGAGGTAGGGCTGCGAGGTGGCGCCCGCCATGGCGTGCCACGGCAGGCCCATCGCGCGCACCAGCCGGTGCACCCGGTCGTCGAGGATCGTCACCATGCCGGGGACGCCGCAGTTGCGGGCGTACCGCCAGATGCCGTGGCACAGCGCGACGCTGACCTCGGCCCCGGCCGCACCCGCGCGGTAGCGGGGGTCGACGGCGAGGCTGGCGACGTCCCACACCGTCGCGGGCTCCAGGTCGACGGCGCCCAGGCTCTCGGCGACCGGCAGGTGCCAGGGGGCGCCGGCGATGTCGAGCACCGTCTTCACCGGGCTCGCGCCGTGGGTGATCAGCCGCGCGGTGCCCAGGGCGACGCCGCTCTCGTCGTCGATCACGGTGACGAACCGCGAGCGCTCCTCGAACGGGCCGTACTCCTGCGCCAGGAGCTCGGGGGTGTTCCCGAACGCCTGCAGGAAGACGTCGGCCTCGACCTGCCGCGCGGCTTCCCGCTCGGCGGGGGTGTGCGCGACCAGCAGCCGGAACGCCATCTCAGAAGCCCTTCGCGACGACGGTGCCGGCGTCGAAGAAGTCGGCGGTGAACGCCACCGCGACGTCCGGGTCGAACGCCTTGCAGGTGTAGATGTCCACCGAGAAGAACAGCCGCGGCTGCTCCCAGGCGTAGAAGTGCGCGCCGGAGGTCTCCCAGTGGATCCAGCCGGCCCAGCCGTAGAGGTCCGAGCGGTGCGTCACCGGCTCGAGCAGCTGCACCATGTCCACCTCGCGCGAGAGCGCCGAGAGGTAGGTGCGGATCTGGGCGTCGTCCACGGGAGCGGCCGGGTAGCCCTCGATCACCAACCGCTGGCGGAGGATCTCGGGGGCGAGGTCGCGCCACGCCAGAGGGCGTGCGACCAGGTCAGAGGCAGGGGAGGGCGGCGTCACCCGCTCATAGTCCACACCCGGTAGCGCAGGGTGTTCATCCAGATCGGCGTGTCGCCCGGTCGTGCGTCACCCCGAGGGCGTCGTCCTGACCCCTTGGGGTCAGCCGGCGCTACCGCCCGTGTGCAGCTGCGGGATCAGCGCGCTGTCGAGGAGCCCGGAATCGGAGGCGTCGAGCCACTCGAGGAAGTCGTCGACCGGCATCGGGCGGGCGATGGCGTACCCCTGGGCGACGTCGCAGCCGAGGCGGGCGAGCGTGGCGCTGGTGGCCAGCGTCTCCACGCCCTCGGCGACCAGGCTCAGCCCGAGGGCGTGCGCCAGCGCGACGGTGCTCTGCACGATCGCCGCGGCGCGGGGGTCGCGGTCGACGTCGGCGGTGAGCGTGCGGTCCAGCTTCAGCTCGTCGGCCGGCAGGTGCCGCAGGTAGGCCAGCGAGCTGTAGCCGGTGCCGTAGTCGTCGATCGAGGTGCGGACGCCGGAGGCGCGCAGGTCGGCCAGCACCGTGCGGCCGCGCTCGGGGTCGGCCATGAGGGTGTCCTCGACCAGCTCCAGGGTGAGCGCCCGAGGGGGCAGGCCGTGCCGGTGCAGCGCGGCGGCGACCTTGCCGGCCAGGTCCAGGTCGGTGACGTTGGCCGCAGACAGGTTGACCGACACCGGCAGCTCGCGCCCGGGCCACCAGCGGGCGGCGGCCTCCAGGGCGAGCTCGAGCACCCGGTCGGTGAGCGGGCGCAGCAGCCCGGCCTGCTCGGCGGCGGGCAGCAGCGCGGCGGGGGAGAGCAGCCCGCGGGTGGGGTGCTCCCAGCGGACCAGCGCCTCCGCGCCGACGATGCGGCCGTCGCGCATGTCCATCTGCGGCTGCAGGAACACCCGCAGCTCGTCGCCGTCCAGCGCCGTCCGCAGCTCCTCCATGGTGCGCAGCCGGTCGCTGCCGGAGGTGCCGGTGACCGGGTCGGGCACGTAGACGTGCACGCCCTCGCGGGCGCGCTTGGCGCTGTACATGGCGACGTCGGAGCAGTGCAGCAGCTCCTGCACGGTGCGCGCCGGCGCCGGGGTGGTGGCGACGCCGATGCTCACCCCCACGTGCAGCCGGACGTCGGCCACGGTGAAGGGGGCCAGCAGCAGGGTGCGCAGCCGGTCGGCCAGGGCGCGGGCCTCGGCGGTCGACGCGGCGGGCATGAGGACGGCGAACTCGTCGCCGCCGAGCCGGGCCAGCAGGTCGCCGGTCCGCAGCGAGCCGCGCAGCCGCGGCCCGATCTGGCGGAGCAGGTCGTCGCCGGCGGTGTGGCCGAGGCTGTCGTTGATCTCCTTGAACCCGTCGAGGTCCAGGAGCAGCAGCGCGGCGGGGCGGTCGGGGCCGGCCGCGGTGACGACGCGCTGGGCCTCCTCGAGCAGCGCGCGGCGGTTGGCCAGCCCGGTGAGCTCGTCCGTGCGCGACTCGAGCACCACCTGGTTGTAGCCGCGGACCTCGCGGAAGGTGACCGCGATCCGGACGACGCCGGCCAGCACGCAGGTGATGGCCAGCCAGCCCGCGATGGCGGGCACGGGCTGCGCCCACGGGCTGAGCACGACGAGGCTGGCCACGAGGCAGGCCAGCGGCACGGCGATGAGCCGCCAGCCGATGCGCGAACCGATGCTGCCCAGCCGGCGGGGCGGCTCGACCGCACCCTCGGCGGCCCAGGCGGCCAGGATCACCGAGAACAGCCAGCCGAGCTCCAGCGGCCCGCCGTCGACGTAGGTGCCCCGCACCTTGAGGGCGAACAGGACGAGGTCGGAGACGGCGATCATGCCCAGCGCGGCACCCAGCAGCACGAAGGTGCGGTCCAGGCGCACGCCGAGGATGCCGCCGACGGCCATGACGACGCCGATGAGCAGCACCGTGGTGATCGGGGCCATGAGGTCGACGGCCGCGATCGGCTTCTCGCCGGGATCGAGGAGCAGGTAGGGGCCCAGCAGGAAGGCGACCCCGGCGGAGAGGCTGCCGAACGCGGCGACGACGCCGTCGAGCCACATGCTGGGGTGGAAGCGCGGCACCCGGGCGCGGATGAGCACGACGACCGGCACGTACATGGCCAGGTAGGCCGCGAACATGACGCCGTGGGAGAGCGTGGAGGCGGGCTCGTTGCCCTGCAGCCCGGAGGAGAGCACCCGCAGCGCGTTGCCCAGCGCGCCGAGCAGGAGGGCGCCGCCCAGCGCGGCCCAGGCCAGCCGCTCGGTGCACACCCGGCGCGCGGTCAGCAGGCAGGCCGCGGCGGCCGCGAGGTAGGGCAGGTTGTAGAGGACGACGTCGTACGCGCGGTCCCAGGTCGCACCGGCGGGACGCGGCCCCACGCCGGTGGCGTAGAGCGCGGTCAGGCCGATCGTCAGGATCAGCGCGCGCCCGGGGCGGCGACGAGGGGTCGCCGTCTGCTGCTGGTCCATGGAAGAGGGCATCGGCCGCAGGGCGCCTGCTCTTCAGCGCCGCGTGGGCGGGCTCACCCGGTGGGGGGAGCCGTCCCGTCACGTCCGGTGCCCCGGCTGCCGATGAGTGCGGTGTGGAGCGAACGCACGAGCAGGAGCCGGCGGCGGAGCGGATGAGCGCCACCACCCCCTTCCGCACCGGGTCGGCGGAGAGCTACGGCCGCCACGCGGCCCCGCCGTCGGCGTACGGGCCGGCCGACGTGCACCGGCTGCCGCCGGTGTCGCGCACCCGCCTGCGCGTGGCCGACGAGGCCGAGGCCGACGTCGCGGACGACGCCGAGGAGGCCGTGCCCGCCCGGGCCGAGCGCGAGGCGCCGGTGAGCAGCAGCGGCTTCTGGGCCCGGCTGCGCCTGCTGCCCAAGGCGGCCTAGCAGTCGGCCGGCGCCGTCACCGGCAGACGGGGACGGCGAGGTCGGTGTTGTGCAGGTACGGGCCGCCGGGCGGGTCGCCGTTCATGTAGGAGTTGGCCGGCGTCCAGAGGCCGTTCCAGGGCTCGGTCTCGATGAGGTACCAGAAGCCGTCGGGGCTGACGCTGGGCACGCTCGGCGCGTAGTAGCGGCAGCGCACCTGGATCGTGGTGTGCGGCGGAACGGGTGCGCCGCGCCCGGAGAGCGTGCGCGGGTCGGCGAAGGTGTTGGCGCCGATGCTGCCGGCCTCCTCCTCGACGAGGGTGCCGTCGCCGGTGCTGGGCAGCGGGAGGTCGACCAGGTCGGTGGCGCCGATCGTCGGCTCCGCCGCGGGCGCCGCCGTGCCCTGCTCGCCGATCGCGAGGGCGGTGAGGAACGAGGACAGGACGGCGGTGAGCAGCAGGGCGGCCGCCATGAACGCCCAGGAGGGCAGCCGGCGGCGGCGCGGCGCGGGCGGCGGCAGCTCCGCGGCCGGCTCCCCGGCCGGCGCGAGGCTCGGCGCGAGGCCTGCGGCCGTGGCGCCGCGGAAGGGGCCGCAGGAGTCGACGAGGGCCGGCACCCCGGCGGCCTCGGGGTAGCCGGGGAACTCGGTGCGGGCCCAGTCGTCCAGGTCGCGGACGGCGCCGGTGACCTTCGTGCGCGGGTAGCTGCCGGCCATCCAGTTGTCCAGAGTGCGGGCGCTGACCAGGCCGCCGCTGCGGCTGACGAGCTGGTCCTTCCCGCCCGCCGAGGCGATCAGCCAGCCGACCTGGGTCACGAACGGGTCGGTGGCCGCCCCGTCGCCGGTGTCGCTCATCGGGGACCCCCGTCTTCCGGAACTGGTTCGGGCAACCTAGCGCAGCGGGAGAACCCGCAGGTGGAACCGGGCGCAGGTCCGCCTGCGCCCAATCTGCGCCCCGCGTTCGTTGCCCGGGGCCGGCCGCGCCGGGTTCAGTGGTGGAGGCGCGCTCCCCCGCTCCGGAGGCGGCGCGTGCACCGTTCCGCCCCGGGCGGGGCTGACCGCGCACGGGGGTGGTCAGCTCCCTGCGGAGCGGGCGGGAACGGTGCAGCGGCCCTGGCCCCGCCGCTGCACCGGCCCGGGTCGGCGGCCGGTGCCGGGGTCGCCCGTCCAGGTGAGGGCCGGGCTCCCTCAATCTGTGATCTCGGTCACAACGAAGCCCTCGCGCAGACCTCCTCGGGCGGCGTCCCGGGGCAGTGGAGCCGAACCGCCGGGTGCCTCGGCCGGCCGCCGGGCGGAGGTGTTCCCCACCGGCGCCGCCTCCCGGCCGCCGCGCCGGCGCCCGCGCGCGGCGCGCCCGCCCGGCGTCGCCACGGCCGGGCGGGACGGTCGCCCAAAGATGTTCGGCAGGCGAACGGACGGCGACGCCGATCCGGGCGGGCGCAGCCACCCCGCGCGGTGCTCACCAGGTGTTTTCCCGGTCCTGTGGCAGTGGCCGGGCGCGGGCCGGCGGCGTCGCCACCATGGCCGACGAGCGACGCCGGGGCGAACGGCCGGCGCTCATCCCGGGCGGGGTGAGCGGGCCGTCGACGACCTCCGGCGTTCGTCGACGCAGAGTGATCACCGCCCAGTCGAAGGCGCTCGTGGATCGCCCGATCGTGGCGAAAGTGCACGTCACAGGCCGAGCACCGAGAGTGATGCTCACTCTGCGTATCTGGTTGAGCCCGCAAAGATCTGGTGGCCGGGGCCTTCACCGGGGCCCGCGACCCGCATACGTTCGCGGCGCCTGGCCATCGTCGCCACGGCGAGCTGGGACGCAGGAACACGCACGACCGTGCGGTGCCGCCACCACGGCGGGATCCGCACGGCATCCGGGGGGATTCTGGTGGGAACTGAAGCAATCGGGCGCGCCGACGCGCGCCCCGCGGACGGCGCGACCCGTCCTCCGGCACCGGTGGCGACGCTCGCGCCGGAGATCCCCCGGCAGTACCGCTTCGAGGCCAACGCCGTCGTCCTGGACCGCCCGGGAACGGCGGCCGAGCCCCGCGACCGCCCGCAGGAGCGGCAGCCCCGGGTCACCGCGGTCATCCCGGCGCACAACGAGGAAGTCGGCATCGCGCAGACGATCGCCAGCCTCCGGCGGCAGACCCGCCCGCCCCAGCGCATCCTCGTCGCGGCCGACAACTGCACCGACGGCACGGTCGAGATCGCCCGCGCGCTCGGGGTCGACGTGCTGGAGACCCGCGGCAACACCGCGAAGAAGGCGGGCGCGCTCAACCAGGGGCTGGCCCGCGTGCTGGCCGCGCTGGAGCCGGACGACGTCGTCCTGTCGATGGATGCGGACAGCCGGCTGAGCCCCGACTTCATCGAGCGCGGGATGCGCTACTTCGAGGCCTACCGGCGGCGCGGCGGCATCAGCGGCTCCTACGTCGCCGCCGACCACCCGTCGCGGATCGGGCTGCTGCAGAAGATCGAGTACACCCAGGGCCTGCGCACGGTCCACCGGCGGGCCGGCCGCATCCACGTGCTCTCCGGCGCAGCCACCATGTTCACCGCCGAGGCCCTGCGCGCCGTCGCCGACGCCCGCGGCACCGCGCTGCTGCCCGGCGTGAGGGGGCAGGTCTACCACGAGGCCTCGCTCACCGAGGACTACGAGCTGACCGTGGCCCTGCAGCGTCTCGGCTACGACCCCCGCTGCGCGCGGGACTGCCGCGTGGTCACCGACATCATGCCGACCTGGTCGGACTGGCGGACCCAGCGGCTGCGCTGGCAGCGGGGGACGCTCGAGACGCTGATGACCTACGGGTTCGTCGAGCACACCCGCAAGGCCTGGGCGGTCCAGGTGTGGACCTACCTGCGCAGCCTCGTGCCGCTGCTCATGGTGCTGGCCTGGTCGTACGCGTTCGCGCTCGAGGAGCCGACGCTGCACCTGATCTGGCTGGCGATCATCCCGGTGTTCGTGCTCGACCAGGTGCTGGCTTCCTGGGGCGCCGGCCGGCGCGGCCGGGTGTACGCGGCGGCGCTGCTCCCGATGATCGTCTACGACCTGGCGCAGTCGGTCGTGAACTGGCAAGCCCTGTCCCGCGCGCTGCACGGCGCCGAGCGCGAGTGGATCACCTGATGGACGCCGGCTTCCCCGCCCTGCTGGAGCAGGTCACCCACGACGGGTTCATGGGCGCGACCGCGGTGCTGACCGCGGTGACGGTGCTGATGCTCGGGCTCGCCGTGCGGCGCATCCTGCCGAAGAACCAGCGGGACGACACGCTGCCCACCCCGCTGGAGGAGCGGCGGTGACCCTCACCGCCGCCGCACCGGCGGAGACCTACCGGGCGCCGCACTGGCACGACGCGCTGTGGCGCAGCCTCCCCGGCCGTCTGGGGCACCCGCGCGCCCGCCGCTGGGTGACGCGGCTCCCGATGCTGCTGCTGGGGGCCGTGCTCGCCGCCCTGTCGCTGCGGCTGCGCAACGGCGCCTCGGCCGACGAGGCCCTCGCCGTCAACGCGGGCCGGGACCTGATCACCCAGTGGGTCACCGGGGCGCCGGCCGCCGCGCACGGCGACCTCCTGCCCGGCGCTCCCTTCCTGCATCCGGTTCTGGTTGCCGCGCTGGACAGCCTGGGCGGGCTGTTCCTCGTCCGGGCGGCCGGGCTGGCGTGCGTGCTCGCCGCGATGGGGCTGCTCGCCGGCGCCGTGGCGGCGCGCGCCGGGCACCGGGCCGGCGTCTTCTCGGCGGCGGCCTTCGCGCTGAGCGCCCCGGTCGTCCTCGTCGGGGGGCTCGGCACCGCCGACGCCGTGGCGCTGCTCGGCCTCGCCACCGCCCTCTGGGCGATCGCCGCCCGCCGGGGCCCCGCCTCCGCGCTGGCCGCCGGCGGCCTGCTCGCCCTGGTGCCGGTGGTCCAGTACTCGACGGCGGTGCTCGTCCCCGTCGTCCTCGTCGCCGGTGCCGCGCTCGCCGGGGCGGGCGGGCTGCGGCGGTCGGCGCTCGCGGGCGGGACGGCGGTGCTGCTGACCGGCGCCGTCCACCTGCTCGGGGCGGGGCCGGGCGCCCGCGCCTGGAGCGACCTCCTCGGGGCCGCGCCGCCCAGCCCCCAGGCGTGGACGACGTCGGCCGGCTGGCTGCTGCTCGACGTCGGGCTGCTGGCCGCGCTCGCCGTCGTCGCAGCGGTCCGGCTCGCGGGCACGGGCGGGCGGGACGCCGTGCTCGCCGCGGCGCTGCTCACCGGCAGCGCGGTCTTCCCCGCCGCGCAGCTGTGGACGGGCTCGGCGGTGGCGTTCGACCGCCACCTGGCCTTCTCGGTGCTGTTCCTCGCGCCGCTGGCCGGGCTGGCGCTCACCCGGATGTCGCGGGGGGTGTGGCGGCTCGGCCCGGTGCTGCTGGTGCTGCCCGTGCTGGTGCTCTTCGGCGTCTCCCGGTCGGGCACGGTGTATGCGGCGTGGCCGGACGTGCGGCCCGTCGTCGCCGAGCTGCTCGCCGACCCGGTGCCGGGCAGCTACCTGGCCAGCGGCACGGCCGCGGAGGCGCTCGCCTACCACCTGGGCGACCAGCCCGGGGTGCGGTGGGCGGACACCTACGGCCTCTACGCGCGCGGTGAGGACGCCGTCCGGGTGGCGGTCGAGGACCTGCACTACTCGACGATCGTCCTGCACTCGGCGAGCACCGGCTCGCCGGCGGAGGACGCCCTGGAGGACGTCGTGCAGACCGCGCTGCACGACAACTACACCGCTTACGAGCTGGTGGCGGCAATCCCTGCCTCCGGCGTCGCCGATGCCGATGTGTGGCTGGTCTACCGGCAGGTGGCCCGGTGAGGCGCCGGCCGCTGCTGACCGCGCTGGCGGTGGTGTTCGGGCTGACCTTCGCCGGCCACCAGGTGGTCGCGGACGTGCGGACCAGCGCGGCGGCCTCGGCCGAGCCGGCGGCCGCTGCGGCGGAGGAGCTGCGGCCGCTGACCAGCGACTGCTCCGGCGGGTACGTCGTGCTCACCTTCGACGACGGGCCGCGGCAGCACACCGGCGCGCTGCTCGACCGGCTGCGTGATCTCGGGCTGCCCGCCGTCTTCTTCTGGAGCGGGCACAACGTCGAGGGCCGCGGCGAGCTCGTCCGGCGGGCCGTCGCCGAGGGACACGTCGTGGGCAACCACGCCCAGTCGCACGCGGACCTCACCACCGGGGAGCTGCCCTCGGGCGAGCAGGTGTCGCCGTGGGGGGACGAGCAGATCCGCGAGGAGCTGCGGCGGGCCAGCGAGCTGCTGGTGGCCGAGGGCGCGCCGCAGCCGGAGCTGTACCGGCCGCCGTACGGGGCCGTGAACCAGCAGGTGGACGACGTCGCGCGGGAGCTCGGGCTGCGGTTGGTCATGTCGTTCGGCCGGGACGCGACCGACAACCTGGTCGACTCCCACGACACCGAGGGCGTCTCCGCCGAGGAGATCGCGGCCAACGTCGTCGGTCCGCTGCGGGACGGCTCGATCGTGACCATGCACGACGGCCTGGGGCAGGCGACGCTCAACTCGATCGCGGCCCTGCAGCCGATCGTCGACGCGATGAACGAGCGCGGGCTGTGCGCCACCACCGAGGTGCGGCCCGACGCGGACGGCCGGGTGCTCGAGCCGGGGTTCGTGGGCGCTCAGGTGCCGAGCGCGGCGCCGAAGGCCTCGGCGAAGGGGTAGCCCCCGGCGCCCTCGATCGTCATGTCCCACACGTAGGCGCCGCGCACGCGGACGCCGGCGTCGGCGAGGGTGCGGTAGGCGGCGAGGTAGTCCTCGACCGGCATCTGCCCCGGCTCGCCGAGCGCGGAGCCGGCGTAGGTGGTGCCGATGGCGAAGCGGGACGGCTCCAGGCCGCGGTCGACCAGCCGGCGCGCCGTCGCGACGATGTCGGCCCGGCGCTCCGCTGCGGTCTGGGCGAAGTCGTAGAACTGGGGCCCGTAGAGGTCGCAGACCCGGCCGCGCCAGGTCCGGCCGGCGACGGTGGCCTCGCCCTCGGCCAGGGCGAACTCCTCGTACAGGCGCAGGCCGGGCTCGGCGGAGACGGTGACCGCGAAGTCGGCGCCCCGGCTGGCCTTGAGGCGGGCGCTGGCCCGGACCAGCGCGCCGAGCTCGGTGCCCGCCCCGCCCTGCTCGAGGTCCCAGTCGACGCCGTCGCAGCCGTAGTCGTCGCAGATCCGCTCGACGCTGCCGACGACCTCGTCGACCTGCTCGTCGGTGCGGACGACGATGCCGCCGTCGACCGCGCCGCCGACGGAGACCAGCACGGCGGCGCCGCGGGCCTGCACGGCGGCGATGTCGGCGCGCAGCTGCTCGGGGGAGACGCCGCTGCCCTGGTCGGGGTCGAAGGTCAGCCGGCCGGTGCCGGGCTGCGCGCTGGTCGCGAAGGCCAGGAAGAAGACGGTGACCCGCTCGCTGGCCGTGGTCAGCCGCGGTGAGCCGTCGGCCCGCCAGTACTCGGCGACGACGGCGCGGGGGAGCGGTTCGGCCGGTTCAGTGGATCGCACAGCGGTGACCACCCCGATCGTGACGGCGAGCGCCAGGACGCCGACGAGCGCCGGCACCGCGGCGCGGCGCAGGGCGGAGGGCATCCCTGGCACCCCTCCCGACGTCGCTGCGGCGGGTTCGTGCCGCTGCCGGAGTGTGCCTCAGACCAGGCCGCTGTCGATCGACTGCTGCCAGGCCATCTCGTCGATGACGGCGCGCTTCTCGACGTCGTCGAAGCGGACGTCCTTCCAGCGCCGGCGCTCCTCGCCGAGCGGGCCGCCGCGGTGCCACTCGCCCTTGCGGGTCAGGAACCAGGAGCGGCCGTGGTACCCGGAGCCCTCGAAGGCCCAGCCGGTGAGCCGGGTGAGGCCGGTGCGCCGCGTCTCGGGCTCGCGGGCGTAGGGGAGGAGATAGAGGCAGACGTCGGTGAACTCCGCCGCGGTGAGCCGGCGCAGCACGTGCACTGCCGAGCGGACCTGCTGCTCGGTGCGGCGCTCGTCGCGGGCGTAGAGCAGCCAGACGGCGTCCTCGTCGGCGAGCTCGAGCAGGGTGGTGCGCTGCCGGAGGCGCTCGGCCTCGGCGGCGGCGGCCTCCTGGGCGCGGCGCTTCTCCTCGGCGACGGCAGCGGCTCGGGCGCGCAGGCGGGCGTTGGCCAGGTCGCGGTCGCAGACCCGCCAGCCCTGCCACAGGTCGGAGTGGTCGGCGCAGACGGCGTGGGTGCACTCGGTGCACTCGCCGATGGCCGGCTCACCGCAGCGGCAGGTGGCGGCGTCCTCGTCGCGGGTCCGGAGGTAGACGGTGCCGCAGCGACGAGTTTCGCTCGAAGACGAAACGGCGGTTGACTCACCGCCGGCGGGGACGAGCTGCTCGATGCGGACGTCGGCATCGCACCGCCAGTAGCCGGTCAGGATCTGCGTGCGCGTGGCCGTCGCCCCACAGGAGGGACAGGGCATGCCGCGCAGATTAGGGGCGTGAGCGCCGCGTGGCGGGGAGAACGGCCAGGTGTCGGGCTACGCCGGCACGTACGTCACAGGCGCATCGGAACGGTGGCAGGTGCCGGGGCGTCAGTGGCGCACAGCATCGACAGGACGGGCGTCAGACGGTCGTTGATGACTGCAGCCGTCGTGCGGTGGACGCCGACGGGACGGCCGACGGGGTCGGCGATGTCGTCGTTGTCGCGGTCGATGCCCGGGCGGCGGGCGCGGGCTGCGTTCAGTGCGGCGACGAGAACTGTGCCGCGCTCGGGCAGCGAGGGGGCAGGGTGCGGGTCCACGGCGGCGAAGGGGATGAGTGCTGCCGCCTCGGCGAGCGTGAAGGTGCGACGCAGGGCGCCCGGCGTCAGTTCGAGCACCGATTGTCGGTGCTGGCGCGTCAGGGTGAGCACTAGATCGGCCTGCCGGACGAGAGTGGCCGTCAACTGGCGTGCTCGGAAGCCGTCCGATCTCCCACCTAACTCGGCGAGTACGCGCGCGGCGGATGGGTCCATGGGTTTGCCCACGGCCGCTCGCGTGCCGGCACTCTCCAGGCCGATGGCAGCAGCCGCTGCACCGAGGTGGGCGTCGATGTGAGCGCGAGCCAGACGCTCGGCGATGGGAGACCGGCAGAGGTTCCCCGTGCAGATGAAGAGCACGCGCATGCCTGCAGTGCAGCATGTGGTCGTGCGGTCACAGCGGCGCCACTCGGCACAGCGCGCGTTAACTCTCCGCGTCGGGTCGAACGCGCTACGTACCGACTGTCACCAGTTAAGGCGTTTAGGGGGTGAACACACGCGCAGTGCCAGGTACGTTACTCCCGCGTTTCAGTTCTCAACCAATTGAGGCTGCGGCGAGAACGGGCCCCGACGGGGGAGGGTCCGGTGTCGAGCGGGGGCTCTGTTGGACTTGAGGGATGTCCTCAACGCGGTGAGAACCGGTTGGTGGCTGCTCGTCGGCGGCCTGCTGGCCGGGTTGGCCGCCGCGGGTCTGCTGAGCTGGCTGGCGACGCCGCTGTACTCCTCCTCGACCCAGCTGTTCGTCTCGGTCGCCGGCTCCACCGACACCTCTGCGGCCTACCAGGGGAACCTCTTCACCCAGCAGCGGGTGACCTCCTACGCCCAGCTCCTGACCGGTGAGGCGCTCGCAGCCGAGGTTGTCGACGACCTGGACCTGGAGCTTTCCGCGGCGCAGGTGGCGGGCAAGGTCAACGCCACCGTGCTCCCGGAGACGGTCATCCTGGAGGTGACGGTCACCGACACCGACCCTCTCCGGGCGCAGGCGATCGCCGCATCGCTGGCGGAGCAGTTCACCGAGTGGGTGCTCGAGCTGGAGGCCGATGTCTCGGCGCTCAAGGTGAGCGTCGTCGAGCCAGCCGACGCTAGTTCGGAGCCGGTTAGCCCCGCCATCGTCCGGAACGTTGCACTCGGCGGGGTGCTCGGGCTGCTGATCGGGCTGGGGTTAGCACTGCTGCGGAGCCGGCTCGACAACACTGTGAAGAGCGGTGACGACGTGCAGGCCCTTACTCACACCGGCTTGATTGGCACGGTGCTGGAGGACGCGCGCCTCGGCGAGAAGCACGTGCTCGCTGCGGCGGACCGGCAGTCGGCGACGGCGGAGTCGTTCCGGGCCATCCGCACCAATCTGCAGTTCCTCGACGTGGACCACCCGCCGAAGGTGATCGTGGTCGCCAGCTCGGTGCCCGGCGAAGGCAAGTCGACGCTGGCGGTCAACCTCGCCATCGCGCTGTCCCACGGCGGCAGCCGGGTGATGCTGGTCGAGGCGGACCTGCGGCGCCCGCGGGTAACCCGCTACATGGGGCTGGTCAGCGGCCCCGGGCTCACCAACGTGCTGGCCGGTACTGCGGACATCGACGAGGTGGCTCAGAGCTGGGGCGACGACAAGCTGAGCGTGCTCGCGGCCGGGCCGATGCCGCCCAACCCCAGCGAGCTGCTGGGTTCGGAACAGATGCGCGCGCTGCTGGACGGCCTAAGGAGCACACACGACTACGTGGTCATCGATACCCCGCCTCTGCTGCCGGTCACGGACGCGGCGGTGCTCAGCGTGCTCGCCGACGGTTGCGTGGTGACCACCCGCTACGGCGAGACCCGCTGCGAGCAGCTCGAGGAGGCGGCCAGAGTGCTCGCCCGTGTCGACGCGAAGCTGCTCGGCGTCGTACTCAACCGGGTTCCGCCGGCGTCCGCCGTCGCCCAGGGCTACGGCTACGGGTACGGCTACACGGCTGACCCGGGGCGGGCGCCGATCCCGCCGGTCGAGGGCCGTGCCGCCCGCCGCGGGCGTCGGCGGGGCGGGCCCGCCGGCAGCCATTCTGCCGCGCCGGAGGACAGGGGGCAGGCGTGACCGGCACGCACCGCCCGTCCGCCCACTCATGCCACAGCGGCTCAACCACTCAGCCATGCACGCGTACTGGCGTGCTCGTCGATCGGGGGATCGAGTGATTTTGCAGCGTTCGGGCTGGCCCTGGCGCTTGGCCCGTCTCGCCATCCTGGTGACCGACCTGATCTCGCTGCAGGTTGCACTCGTCTTCGCGACGGCCGCCCGCTACGACGGCGACTTGACTCGACTGAACGCTCACGGCCTCGTCATCTGCGGCGCGGTCGCCGTGGCCGTCTTCCTGGGCCTGTCCGTGGCGATGCGTCTGCATCAGGGGCGCTACGCCCTCGGGAGTGTGGACGAGCTCCGCGGCATCCTCGTCGCTGTCGGCGGTGCTGCACTGACCGTCTTGGCCGTGGACGTGCTCGCGGGCTCGCCGAGGTTGGTGCCGCTGTCGGTGCCTCCGGTCGCGGCGGCGATCGCCGCGCTGCTTATGCTCGGCTTCCGGCTGATCATCCGCAGCCAGCGAGAGGGAGCAGTGCGGCCGCGCACGGGTCGGCCGACGCTCGTCTTCGGCGCCGGCGAGGCGGCGCACCAGTTGATCCGCTCGATGCTCGCAACCCCCGACAGCCCGTATCTGCCGGTCGGGCTGATCGACGATGACCGCGGCAAGCGGCACCTACGCATCAGGGGAGTGCGGATGCTCGGCAACCGTGACCAGATCGCGAAGGCGGCAGCGGACACCGGCGCCGAGGTGCTCGTGATCGCACTGCCGACGGCTGACTCGGCTCTCGTCCGGGACCTCTCGCAGCGCTGCATCGCGGCCGGCCTGTCGGTGAAGGTGCTGCCCGGCCTCTCGGACCTGCTGCAGGGGCGCGTGGGCATCCGCGACGTGCGGGACATCGATATCGCCGACCTGCTGGGGCGGCACCAGATCGACACGAACGTCACCGAGATCGCCGACTACCTGCGGGGCAGGAAGGTGCTCGTCACTGGCGCCGGTGGGTCGATCGGGTCGGAGCTGTGCCGGCAGATCGCCGGCTTCGCCCCCGCGGAGCTGATGATGCTCGACCGGGACGAATCCGCCCTGCACGCGGTGTCGCTGAGCATCCACGGCGAGGCGCGGCTGGACCTCCCGCAGGCCATCCTGGCCGATATCCGGGACGGCGAGGCGCTGCGCGAGCTGTTCATCGAGCGGCAGCCCGACGTGGTGTTCCACGCCGCGGCACTGAAGCACGTGAACATGTTGGAGCAGTACCCGGCCGAGGGCTGGAAGACGAACGTGCTGGGCACCCGCAACGTGCTCGAGGCGGCCACGACAGTGGGCGTCAGCCACTTCATCAACGTCTCGACCGACAAGGCCGCCGACCCGGTGAACGTGCTGGGCCGGACCAAGCGGATGGCCGAGCGGCTCACCGCCACCTACGCGCGCAGGAACGAGGGGCGCTTCCTGTCGGTCCGCTTCGGCAACGTGCTGGGCAGCCGGGGCTCGGTGCTGGAGACTTTCGCCGCGCAGATCGCCCGTGGCGGGCCGATCACGGTGACGCACCCGGACGTGACCCGGTACTTCATGACCATCCCCGAGGCGGTGCAGCTGGTGATCCAGGCCGGCGCGATCGGGAGCGGCGGTGAAGCGCTCGTGCTGGACATGGGCGAGCCGGTGCGCATCGCCGACGTCGCGCAGCAGCTAATCGCCATCGAGGGGCGCCCGATCAACATTCTGTACACGGGGCTGCGGCCGGGGGAAAAGCTGCACGAGGAACTCTTTGGTACCGAGGAGGACGACAGCCGCCCGGTTCACCCGCTGATCAGCCACGTCCCGGTGCCGGCTGTCGAGGGTGACCTGGACAGCTGGCTCGCCCGGCCCATTCCCCCGCTCGAGGCCGTGCTGCAGGTCGACCCCGTGGAGACGCGGCTGGCCCAGCTGGGAGCACTGCTGTGAGTGCGGTACAGCAGACCCGCCAGCGCGTCCTGCTCTCCCCTCCGGACGTCGGGCCGCGGGAGGAGGAGCTCGTCGTCGAGGCGGTGCGATCGGGATGGATCGCCCCGCTCGGGCCGATGGTCGACGCATTCGAGCGGGGAATGGCCGAGCGCACCGGCCGGCAGCACGCGGTAGCGCTCTCGTCCGGCACGGCTGCGCTCCACCTGGCGTTGCTGGAGGCAGGCGCGAAGGCGGGAACGGTGGTCATCGTGCCGACCATGACGTTTGCGGCTACGGCGAACGCGGTCGTGTACACGGGCGCGGAGCCGTTCTTCGTGGATTGCGACGAGGAGACTGGGAACCTCGATCCGGAACTGCTCGAGCGAGCCCTCGGTGACCTACGGGCAGCCGGTGAGGTCGTCGTCGCCGTCGTCCCCGTGGATCTGCTGGGGCGATGCGCCGACTACACAGCGCTGCTTCCCATCTGTGAGCGCTTCGGTGTCACGGTGGTGTCGGACGCGGCAGAGTCCCTCGGCTCGACGCACGCCGGCCGTCCGGCCGGGTCGTTCGGCAGCACGGCCGCGTTGTCGTTCAACGGAAACAAGGTCATGACGACCAGCGGCGGCGGCATGCTGCTAACCGACGACGCGGCGACGGCTGAGCGGGTGCGTTACCTGAGCACCCAGGCACGGCAGCCCTCGGTGCACTACGAGCACACCGAGGTTGGCTACAACTACCGGCTCAGCAACGTTCTTGCTGCCCTGGGAATCGCCCAGCTGGAGCGGTTGGACGAGATGATTGAGCGCCGCAGGTCGCTGCGTCAGCGCTACGTGAAGCTCTTCGCCGATCGGGTGGGCGTGCGGGTCTTTCAACATCCAGGAGATGCTGGGGACAACTGCTGGCTCACTGCCGTTGTGGTTGATCCCCAGCACACCGGTTGGCTCGCTGGCGATTTGCGCAAGGCGCTGGACGTCGCGGGTATTGAATCGCGTCCCCTGTGGAAGCCGATGCACGCTCAACCCATCTTCCGGTCCGCGCGCTCCCTTCTCACGGGCGTCGCTGATCGCCTGTTCGACACGGGTTTGACTCTGCCCAGTGGATCAGCCCTTCAGCCGTCGCAGACGGAGCGGGTCATGCGAACGGTGACCGAGTTCTTGGGGCGCGTGTGACGGCCCGATCCAAGTGGTACCTGCCGGTAAAGCGGGCAATCGATGTCGTGGTGTCCGGCGCTGGTCTAGCAACCACTGCTCCAGTCATGGCCGTCATCGCCATCTTCGTCCGCGTTCGTCTCGGGTCGCCCATCCTCTTCCGTCAAGTGCGCCCCGGTAAGGACGGCGCACTTTTCACGCTGGTGAAGTTCCGCACTATGCGAAATGGTTCTGGCGCGGACGCCGAGCGTATGACGCCCCTGGGACACCGCCTACGGAGCACGAGCCTAGACGAACTGCCTAGCCTCTGGAATGTACTTCGCGGCGACATGAGCCTCGTGGGCCCGAGACCGCTCCTCCCCGCGTACTTGCTGCGATACACGCCCGAGCAGGCGCGCCGGCACGAGGTGCGCCCCGGTTTGACCGGCCTAGCGCAGGTGCGCGGACGTAACGCGTTGTCATGGGCAGACAAGTTTGCCGCTGACACCCAGTACGTGGACACCTTGAACCTCAAGACGGACCTGTGGATCCTGTGGGCGACGATCAGTGCGGTCATTAGCAGGCGGGGCATCTCTGCCAGCGATTCCGAGACAATGCCCGAATTCATGGGCAGCGGTCAGCCCGACGAGCGGGAGCTCCCGGGGAGGCGAACGTGACCCGGGTACCGGTGGTAATCATTGGGGCCGGCGGCTTCGGTCGTGAGGTGCACGACGTAATCGAGGCGACGAACGCTGCCGCGGCCGGACAGTCGGTATCCCAGAGCTACGAAGTAGTGGGATTTCTCGACGACGGTCACACAGATGCCGCACTCATCCACGAGCGAGGGCTGTCGGTGCTCGGCCCGGTGAGTTACCTAGCGGATCTGGCGGCCGACGTGCAGTTCGTCATTGCAATCGGGGATGGGCAGGTCCGACGCCGACTGGACATGTGGGCGTCCGAACTCGGTCGTCAGTCGCCGGTGGTGGTTCATCCGACGGCGGTGGTCGGCAACCACCGTGTCGTCATGGGCCCAGGCACCATCTTGTGCGCCGGCACAATTGTGACGACCAACGTTCGCCTTGGGCGCCACGTTCACCTGAACCTTGGGGTGACGGTCGGCCACGACTCGGTCCTGGGCGACTACGTGACTGTAAATCCCAATGCTTCCGTCTCAGGCAATGCAGTGCTGGAGGAGTCGGTCAATCTGGGGACATGTGCGAGCGTTATTCAGGGGCGACGTGTGGCTGCGCGCACCACTGTCGGTGCGGGTGCGGTGGTCGCGCGCGATCTGCCGCCGGATGTGACCGCAGTAGGCATGCCGGCCGTTGCACTACGCCGCCGTGGAAACGACTCTAAAGGGCTGGTCGCATGGGCCAGAAGGCGGGAAGAGGCCGGGGGGAACCTGTGAGGATCGTCTATATCCACCAGCACTTCATGACCCCGGCGATGTCCGGAGGTACCCGGTCCTATGAGTTCGCTCGCAGGCTAGTGCAAAGCGGCCATCAAGTCGCAGTGATCGCCGCAGATCCTAGGCCACTCGTCGACGGATCGCGGGATTGGTATGTGACTGTGGAAGCCGGGGTGCAAGTTCACTGGGTCCCTGTGCCCTACGACAATGCCATGCGGCCTTGGCGACGAATTCTAGCCTTTGCGACCTTTCTCCTCGCCGCGTGCCGCAGGGCTGCTCGTCTCCCCCAAGACGTCGTCTTTGCAACGAGTACTCCTTTGACGGTCGCGATCCCCGGCGCCTGGTCGGCTACTCGCAACAGTGTGCCCTTCGTGTTAGAAGTGAGAGACCTGTGGCCGACGGTTCCTATCGCGATGGGCGCCCTCCGCTCTTGGCCATCGCGGAAAGTGGCTTTCCTTTTGGAGCGGTGGGCCTACGGGAGAGCCGCCGAGGTGATTGCCCTATCGCCTGACATGGCGAACGGGGTTCGAAAAGTCCGGCCCAATGCCTCGATCACCGTCATCCCGAACGCCGCCGATCGAGACCTGTTCGGTGTCCCCTCGGGCGTCGATGAGCAGCTTGCACTAGAAAATAGCTGGTTGGCTGAGCGGCGTTTGATCCTGTACGCGGGGACGTTTGGCCGAGTGAACGGCGTCAACTATCTGGTCGATGTCGCGGGTGCGATGAAAGACAAGTGTCCGGAAGCAGTCTTCGTGCTTATAGGCGGCGGGGCAGAATTCGAGCGTGTGCATCAGCGGGCCCGAGACCTGCAAGTGCTCGGAAGAAACTGCTTTATCTTCGACCGCATCCCCAAGCACCAGATCGTTGCGTGGTTCCGGCGCGCGTCCGTAGTCGTCTCAACCGTCATTGATGTGCCTGAGTTGTCTGCAAACTCCGCCAACAAAGTCTTCGACGGTCTGGCGGCAGGACGACCGGTCGCCGTTAATCACGGGGGTTGGATTGCCGAGGCGCTGCGGGAGGCTGGGGCTGGTCTGGAGCTGTCGCGGGATCCTGCCGTCGCTGCCGATCAACTGGCGACGTTCTTGTCGAGTGAAGAGCGAATTGCGTCCGCCTCGGCAGCCGCCCGTCAGCTGGCTGCCGAAGACTTTGACCGCAACAAGCTGGCCGTTAGCTTCGAGGCGGTACTAACGAAGGCAGTCCAGGAGGCCAAATGATGTGGCGGCGCCGATGACGCGAGTCGCCCGTCGCATTGGTGCCGCGGCGGTGACGTGGTCCTCTCGGGGTGGTTTCCGAAATCTGTTGGCCGCGCAGGTCATTGCCGCGCTGGCTGGCTTGATCGTGAATGTCCTGTCAGCTCGGGGGATGGGGCCAGATGGCAGGGGGGCTCTGGCCTTCTATCTTCAACTTGGGTACATCGGGAGCGCTCTCGTCATGGCTGGGACAGATCGCGCCCTGCCGGCGGTGCGGCGTAAAGATCCCTCCTTGGGGGCTGTAGAGGGCCAGATGCTTCGCCTGCTGGCGCCGCCGATGGTATTTAGCCTCCTAGCCCTGACTGGCGTCTTAGCACTATTTGCTATCGACGTTATAGGCGGTTATGTGGTTGCGATAGTGGCTGCACTCCTGCTGGCACTGTGGGGAAACGCCCTGCTTCTTTCACTGCGGGCTGCGGGAATCGCCGGACAGGACACCAGCCGGTTCCTTCGGACGATGTTGGCGGCGCAGGTAATCCTAGTGACGGGGGCGGGCGTGCTACTGGCGCTGTCCGTCGAGTCCCCACCTGTTTGGCTTTGCCTGTACGGCTCGTCGTTATTGATCCCGACGCTGTTAGCGGTTATCTGGTCGCCGCCAAAGGTCGCGGCGGATGCTGAAGGGCGCACCGCTACTCGGAAACTAGGGCTACGCTTGGCGCCGACGATGGTCGCGAACATGGTGATGCTCCGCGCGGACCGACTGTTGTTGCCTGTACTTAGCTCTCCCGAGCAGCTGGGGCTTTACGTCGTCGTGGCTGCAGTTACGGAATTGATCGCTTGGCCGGTGCAGGCCTTCGTTGACGGCCGGGTGCCCCTGTGGCGGGTGAGCATCGACATGGGAACACTCTCCGTTGGCAAGATCCTCGGGTTTGCAGCCGCGTTCACCGGACTTGGGTCTGCAGTCGTCGCGCTGTCCTTAGCGGCCCTCCTGATTCCGGTCTTCGGTGAAGAGTATTCCCCGGCGCGGCAACTTGTGTGGCCGCTGGCGGCCGCGGGCGGCTTGTATGCATTCAGCCGGGTCGGCCTCGCAATGGCTGTCGCTGGCAACCGATCGCGGCTAGCAGCCTCTATTGACATCTCGGGGATGATGGTCGCGGCTGCTGCCTATATCGTTCTCATTCCCGAACATGGTGCCACTGGGGCTGCCCTTGGTTCGCTATTGGGCTACGGCATCGCAGCGCTGGCCTCTGCTGCAGTTGTATGGCGAATGGCCTGGAGTCAGGCGGTCGTGGAAGGATCGTCGAGCGATGCAAGCTAAATCGGGGAGAGTGTCAGTGTGACTGAGGAGCGAGACGGTCAAGTGAATGCGTCGAAGACGTCAGGCGAGAGCGTGGTCGTAGTCGGACTGGGGTATGTCGGCCTGCCGCTGCTTGTAGAGATGGTTCGAGCAGGTCACCGCGTCATCGGGCTAGACCGCAGCGCGGCGGTAGTTGATTCGCTCAATGCGGGACGGTCGCACATCGACGACGTTGGCGACGCGACGATCGCAGAGATCCTCGCTGCGGGCTTTCGTTCCACCGTGGACGCAGCTTGCATCGCCGAGGCCGACACGGTCGTCGTATGCGTACCCACCCCGCTGTCAAGGGACGGCGCGCCAGATCTGGGTGCGGTTGAGGGGGTGGGCCGGATGCTGGGGGAGAGGCTGACAAGCGACACTCTCGTCGTCCTGGAGTCCACCACATATCCCGGGACGACCGAGGAGTTCTTCCAGCCCTTGGTCGAGGCCGGGGGGCTGCGGGTGGGCGAGAACCTCTGCCTGGCGTTCTCCCCGGAGCGTGTGGACCCGGGGAATAGGGTTTACGGCATCAGGAACACCCCGAAGGTCGTCGGCGGGGTGACCACGACTTGCACCCAGCGGGCGGTCGACTTCTACGCCAGCTTCATCGACACGGTGGTGTCGGCGAAGGGCACTCGCGAGGCCGAGATGGCCAAGCTTCTGGAGAACACCTACCGGCACATCAACATTGCCCTGGTCAATGAGATGGCCCGGTTCTCCCACGAGCTTGGCATCGACCTCTGGAACGTCATCGACTGCGCGAAGACCAAGCCCTTCGGCTTCCAGGCCTTCTATCCGGGTCCGGGAGTCGGCGGGCACTGCATCCCGATCGACCCGAACTACCTGTCGCACACGGTGCAAGCGCGCCTCCACTACCCGTTCCGGTTCGTCGAGCTGGCGCAGGAGGTCAACGCCGGCATGCCGAACTACGTCGCGCGGCGCATCCAGGACCGGCTCAACGACGACGGCAAGGCAGTGCGCGGCTCGACGGTGCTGCTCCTCGGCGTCACGTACAAGGCCAACATCGCCGACGAGCGCGAGTCGCCGGCGGTCCCCCTGGCTTTGAAGCTCGAGGCAATGGGCGCCGACGTCCGCTTCCACGACCCGTACGTGGACGTCTGGAACGCCGCCGAGCACGGTGATCCGCAGCGCTTGCTCAAGGGCGAACAGAACTTGAGCAGTGCTCTCCGTGAAGCGGACATCGTTGTCCTGCTCCAGGCGCACCGCGAATACCTGGACGGGGCGTTGGATGGCGTGGGGGTATTTGACACCCGCGGCGTGCTGGCTGGCTCTGAAGTCGTACGCCTCTAACGCGTAGTGATGTCGAGGGCGGGGCCTGCCTGAAGGTTGCTTCCGGCAGGCCCTGCCTTGTCAGTAAGGGTGGGTGTCCCAGCGCCGCAGCTGCCTCGCAGCCGTCGGCTTTGAGGGCCGGAGGATCCGTGTGGAACACCTGTACGGGGGTGACGTCGGCGGACTCGAGCCACCGCCGCGGGCCTCTCTCCGTGCCCGGTGGTAAGGAGCTCCGATCCGCTGTCGAGCCGACGTAGCAGAGCGTTGTGTCGGGCTGCAGACGTCCAGTCCCTCAGGGACGTCGCGTCCGCCGCGGCCCTGATCCGGGGGGCGCGCTCAGCGGGGTACGTCCGGGAGCGCCTCGTCGGCGAACTCGGCGGCGTTCTGGGCGAGGGAGTCGCTGCGCAGGTACTCCCACATCCGCTCGGCGGCGTTGCCGTCGAGGTAGACGACGCTGGCCGGCCCCTCCATCCCGGTGCCGAGCACCGGGGCGGTGAAGAACTCGATGTGGCTGGGCGTCACACCGCGCATCGAGTAGGCCAGGCCCACCAGGTCGCCGTTGCTGAGGGTGTCGTCGACGCTGACGGCGCTGGTGATCGCGAGCATGGCCGCGTCGAGCTTCGGCGGGCTGGTGAAGGTCTCGGAGCTGAACAGCTTGTCGAACATAGCCCGCAGGTACTGCTGCTGCCGCTTCACCCGGTCGAAGTCCCCACCGGGCAGGCCGTAGCGCTGCCCGAGGTACCAGCGGGCCTCGTCCCCGTTGAGGTGGTTCATGCCTGCCTCGAAGGTGTACGGGCCGTTCTGCGTCGTCTCCGCCACGACCACGTCGACGCCACCGAGGTCGTCGGTCACCTGGACCAGGCCGTCGAAGTCGATCGCGACGTAGTGGTCGATGCGCACCTGGGTGAGCTGCTCGACGGTCTGCACCAGCAGCGACGGCCCCCCGAAGGCGTAGCTGGCGTTGATCTTGTTCATCCCGTGGCCGGGGATGTTCACCCACGAGTCGCGGGGGATGGAGATCAGCTGGGCGTGCTGCCGGTCGGCCGAGAGCCGGGCGAGCATGATCGCGTCGGAGCGGCCTCCGGGGGCGACGCCCTCCGCGCTCTCTGTCCGGGTGTCCGAACCGACGAGCAGGAAGGTCACCGGCTCCTCGCCGGCGTCCTGCTGTGGGGTGGCGGGCGCGGGGCGCGAGCCCTCCGGGAGTTCGGCGAAGACGTCGGAGACGCGGTCGATGTTGCCGGCCCACCGGTCGGCGAGGAACCAGAAGCCGCCGCCCACCACCAGGCCGAGCACGAGCGCCAGGACGCCCAGGCCGATGAGCACCCGCCGCAGGCCGCGGCGGCGGGGCCGGCCGGTGTCCGTCTCCTCGTCGCGGTCGTCGTCTGACACCAGGGGGAGGGGTGACGTGTCGCGTGTGCCGTGCTCCGGCGCGCCGTTCGCGTCGCTGCGCATTCCTCGGACCCCCGTCGTCGTCGAACCCGGACGAGGGTACGGCGACGCAGGTAGGGCGCGGTGCGGCCCTGCCCCACCTGGGTGAGGTCAGGCCCGGCGGCGTTCGCCGTCCAGCGGCGGGTTCCGCTTCGCGGCGGGCGCATGGCCCCCGACGGCCCAGCGGCCGTGCGGTCGGGTTGCGCGTGGCTCCCCGGCCACGAAGTCCCGCCAGACCAGATCCCGCTCGTCGTCCGCAGTGCGGGTGGGGCTGGGAGGGTCGGCTCGCTCACGGTCGAGGCCCGGTCCCCCCCAGGTCAAGTGCCGATCCAGGGCCGCCTGCCGCTTGAGATCGGCCAGGTGGATGCTGCGCCCGATCACGAGGGCGACAGCCAGGGCGACGACCACCCACACCACGATGAGGACCAGCACCCAGCTCATGGGCTCTTCCTAGGTGTCGCCGGCTGACGCCGGGTCCGACAGGTATGTGGCGTTTCCCCTGGTCTATCTACTGCGTCCGACGATACGCGCGCATGCCAGACAGCGTTTGCGATACCAGTACCTCCTCGGTCCCCAAAATGGGTGGAGACTCGGCATGCCATCGCGCCCAGCGACCGGAACGTCGGGATGGGTAGGTCGCTGCCCGGGCCGACTGCGCAAGGTAAGGCGATTGTTCGCGGCCCGCTTCGCTCCGACCCCGTCACCTGGCCCGCGACCGCAGCGGAGCGGCGCTGACCGTACCGCTCTCACCGTCCCTCGTGCGGACGGTAGTCGGTCACGGACCTAACGTCCCGGCAAGGCGCCCACACCGGTTCTGCGTCAAAGGGGAGCCCTTCGGCGCAGCGGACGCCCGCGTCTCGAGTTCTCCGCGCCGGAACTAAGCTGCACATTGCGGTCTCGACCTTTTCGTGCGGTAAAGGGGCAACGAATCGAGCCGGGATGTCAGCCAATCATCTCAGGCGTTCTGCGAACCAACCCATGTTGGCCCCGCATTGACGCCTCGGGGTGACCAGGCATGCCGCCTTGGCCTCGAAGCAAGCCACATAATTGTAGCCGCTATGGCGAGCAAGCCTAGTCGCGTAAGTTGGCGAACGACCCATGTGTGAGTACCCGACCAGGCAAGGTCTGCGATCCCGCCGGCGAGCATGGCCCAGAACGCCGTCATGAGCAGAGCTTGCGGGCCGGTGGCCAGGGCGACCATGGCCCGGCGAAAATATCCGTCGAGTGTTCCAAAAAGCCATGCCAGGACGGGCACCGCCAGCATTAAACCAATCCAACCAAAGTTCCAATACCACTCTCCGTAGACGGTGGCAACTACCGAGTAGCCACTGCCCTCGCGCTCCGGCGCTACCAAGCCGACCAATTCGTACCCGAGAGCCTGCGGCACCCATTCCGGTTGCAGATTCTGCGGCAGGACGGTGAAGGGTACGCTCAGAAATGTGCTGCCCCAGGCGGGCGTGACCTCGCGGAGATCGATGGCCTCCACAATCTGCGCGAAGACGCGGATGGGCGAGAGCATGGATTCCAGGCCTGTGCGCCCTTCGCTGGCTCCCGGCTGTAGCGACTCCTGTAGTTCCAGTCGGTCTTGAGCCAGCCACCAGATGGCCAGCGGCGTGGCCGCTACCGTGGCCCATTTGACGGCCCGGTGCGGGAAGCGTGCCGTGAGAAGCAGGCCGATGACGCAGGCCAGGGCGACCAATCGGAGCCGTCCGGTACCTTGGTGAAAGACGGTGACGTAGAGCCCGAACGCACCGAGAATGTAGACCAGGCGAGGTGAGACTGGTCGGGTATCAACCCGGAACAGCAGGCCGGCGGCGAATAGGGTTACGGCTGTGAACACAGAGCCGTCGCCCACGGGCGAGTCTGCGTAGGGTATGCCCGTTCGCTGGGCGGCGAACATGCCGGCGATTGCGATCGCTCCGACCCAGGTGACAATCCGGGCGTCGCGGAGCGACGGCATCGTTACGTCGTTTCCTGTGGCGGGGGATGCTCGCCGCCAGGCTGCCAGATTGACCAGTAGCTGAACGGTGATGGCTAGGGTGATTGCGGCACTCACGTAGCCAGGGGCCGTGACCCGTCCAGGATTGACTCCCTCGCTCAGGCCTCCCACACCGATGAAGATGGCGAAGGCGTAGTTGAACAGGCCAAGCGCGGTGATCTGACTGGCGCCGTGAGCAAGAAACGCCCACGTTCCGTAGCCAAGGGCCACTGATCCCAGCGCGACGTTAAGCTCGTCATCGGCGTCGGGGTGGAAGCCGGCCACCAACCAGACTCCGACTACGGCGCCTAGCGTCACAATGGAGATGCCCACGCGCGGCGCGGTGGGTCTAGGCACGGTTTCCGAGAGTACGGCACCTTGCACCCCTTGGCGGCCGACGTCACCAGTTCGCGGGAGGCTCCCCTTCGGGTGCCAGCGCCGGTGTAGGCGACCGTAGCGACCTCAGGCCCACGCTGGCGGAGACCTAAGTCGCGGTAGGCCGACAGGGACGGGTGACCAACCAGGCGGTCTTAAGCCGGTCTGCGGTCATGGCTCGCACGGTCTCGTCCCTGGGTTTGGTTGTCCGAACCATGGTCGCTCCTGTTGCGAACCAGATCGGGGGACGACGGAGCCGTCCAGTTCGGGCATGATGTGCCTCCGTGAACGGGGGCACGGGTACATGACGACTACTGGGACGCCTGCAGCTGTGATCAGCGGCGCAGCAGGCATCAGTCCGGAGGGGGCGCCGAGGTCGAAGTTCCGGGGTGACGTTGAAGGACTGCGCGCCATCGCCGTCGGCTTGGTCCTCCTCTACCACGCCGACAGTTCGCTCATGCCCGGCGGCTTCGTTGGCGTGGATGTCTTCTTTGTCATCTCAGGCTTTCTAATCACCGGACTACTCCTGGCCGAGCTTGATGGCGCTCGCCGAATCTCCCCAGGTGTGCTCATCGAAAGTCCCCACCCGGGAGCGGGGTCAGGTTAGCGGTCGGCGGGTGCCGGTGGCGGCGCGGCGGAGGGTGTCGGTGCGGGCGTGGTGGTCGCGGAGGCGGTAGCTGTCGCCGTCGAGGTTGAGCACGACCGAGCGGTGCAGGAGCCGGTCGAGCATGGCGGCGGCGACGGTGGTGTCGCCGAGGACCTCGCCCCAGGAGGCGACTCCGCGGTTGGTGGTGAGCACGATGGAGGTCTTGCCGTAGCGCTGGGAGACGACCTGGAACAGCGCGCTGGCGGCCTCGCCGGGGAGCGGCAGGTAGCCGAGCTCGTCGATGACGAGCAGGGTGGGGCCGGCGTAGAAGCGCATGGTGGTGGCCCAGCGGCCCTCGATCGCGGCGCGGTGGCAGCGGGCGGCTAGGTCGGCGGCGGTGGTGAAGTAGGTGCGGTAGCCAGCCTGCGCCGAGGCCCGCGCGAGGCCGACGGCGAGGTGGGTCTTGCCGACTCCGGGCGGGCCGATGAGCAGCACATTGGTGGCGGTTTCCAGGTAGCGGCAGGTCGCCAGCTCGGCGATGAGCGCCCGGTCGATGCCGGGGGCGGCGTCGTAGTCGAAGTCGTCCAGGCTGGCCGGGGAGGGCAGCGAGGCGAACCGCAGTCGGCCGGCCAGCCGGCGGGCCTCGGTCGCGTCGACCTCGAGGGCCAGCAGCCGCTCCAGCGCCGCGGTCAGGCCCAGGCCCTCGGTGCGGGCGGCGTCGAGCACGGCGGGCAGGTGCTCGGCGGCGGTGTGCAGCTTGAGGGTGGCCAGGTGCCCGCGCAGCTGCTGGTAGAGGCTGGCCTGCGCGCTCGTGCTCGGGGCGGTGGTGCACGGTTCGGTGGTGCTCGGTTCGGTGGTGCTCATCGGAGGGTGTTCCTTCCTCGGGCGGCCCGGTCGTAGGCGGCCAGATCGACCACCACGTCCGCGGTCGTGGCGCTGCTGTCAGCGGGCTGGCGGAGGGCGTCGGCGGCCGCTCGGGCGGCGGGGCCGGGTGGGATGCGCTGCTTGCGCCGGTGCGGCACGGCCGTGGAGAACGCGGCCAGCACGGCGCTCTCGAGTGCGATGACATGACCGGAGTCGCGCATCATCGCTCCGGCCCCGTCGGTGGCCAGCCGGTGCCGGGCGACCACGGTCGGCGGCCGGCCGACGCCCGAGCCGGTGGCGATGTCGATGCTGGCGGCGCCCAGGCGGTGCGCCACGGTCACCGTCGTGCCGGCCAGCTCCGGTGGCACCGAGTAGAAGTTGCCGCGGTAGGCCACCAGGGCCTGCGCGGAGACCCTGCGTTCGGCGGTAAGCACCGCCGGGAACGGTGCCGGCACCGGCGCGAGCCGCTCGTCGGCCAGGAAGCTGGAGACGGTGCCGCGCCGCCCGCCGAGGGTGCGCAGCCGGGCGTCGCCGCGGGTGGCGCAGAAGTCGTCCAACGACGCCTGCGCGGCCTCGGGCGTGAACTCGTCGGGCAGGGTGCGCCACCAGCGCTGGGCGGCGGTGTGGTTGGCCTTCTCCACCACGCCCTTGCGGTTGCCGCGCCGCGGCGGGCAGATCGCGACCTGCACGCCGTAGTGCTTGGCGACCGCGGTGAACGACGCGCTCACCCGACCCGAGGCGGGGTGGCAGACCGTCGCCATGCGGTCGAACCGCCAGCTGCGGGTCAGCCCGCCGAGGGCGGCGCAGACCCGGTGGATGGCGTCGATCAGGACCGGCTGCTCCATCGAGGAGCACAGCACGCCGCGCCAGCGGCCGGAGTGCGCCAGCGCCCCGACCAGCAGGAACGCCTTGCCCGTGTAGCCGGCCGCGGCCCAGCCGGCGGGCGGGTCGGGCAGCTCGACCCAGTCGAACTGGGTCTCCTCCCCGCCCGGGTGCTCGATCACCGCGACAGGGCGGCCCCGGGTCGGGGCGCACGGCTCGCACGCCGGCCGCAGGGCCCGGGTGCGCAGCTGCCGGGTGAACGTGGAGTACGCCCGGCCGTATCCCAGACCGGTGACCTCGTCGAACAGAGTCATCGCCCACAGGTGCGGGTCCTCGGCCAGCCGGGCGCGGCAGTAGTCGACGAACGGCGCGAACCCGTCCGGGCCGGCCGGGGCCCGGACCCCGGCCTGGCGCCCGTTCAGATAGGCGCGGATGGTCTTGCGGTCATGACCCAGGTGCCGGGCGATCGCCGAGATCGTCCAGCCCTGGCGACGTAGCGCGTGCACGTCGATGTCGTCCTCCCGTGTGAGCATGAGAGGCAGGGCTCCTTCGAGGTGGTGCGGTGGTCAGAGACCGCCATCCTCGGAGGAGCCCCCGCCGTCTCTGGCGGAGCTCCACGGGTGGAGAAGTTCAGTGAGCAGGTCTGGGGAAGTTCAGTTGAGCGCCGTCAAGCTTGAGAAGCAGGGCAGAATATCGCTTGTCGGCTTCTATGGAAGGCGCGCCAAGCGACTTCTGCCGGCCGCGGCTGTCGTGCTTACGACCGTCGCTACGCTCTCCGTCGCATTCCTGCCGAACATTCGCTGGGCCGACATCGGTGGCGACATCGTCGCGAGCGCATTCTATGTCGCCAACTGGCGATTTGCTGAAAGCGCGGTTGACTATCTCGCCCAGGACAGCGCTGAAAGCCCTGTCCAGCACTTTTGGTCTCTTGCGGTTGAGGAGCAGTTCTACCTGCTTTGGCCGCTGCTAATCATCGCCGCTGCGGCATTGAGTCGCCGATCCCATCGACGCGGCCGGCCTTCGACAAAGGGGTTGATGGCCGGGCTGGCCCTGGTGGCGCTGCCGTCGTTCGCATGGTCGGTCCACTTAACCTCGGCGGACCCCGGGCGTGCATACTTCGTGACGACGACCCGCATGTGGGAGCTGGCAATCGGCGCCGCCGTCGCCATTCTGGCGGTTCGCACGGCTCGCATTCCGAGCGCCATCGCGACGACGGTGGCGTGGGTTGGCTTAGCCGCGGTGATCGTTACCGGCTTTGCTCTAAGCGCGGACGCTGCCTTCCCGGGCTGGATCGCTTTGGTGCCCACCCTCGGAGTGGCGGCCGTGATTGCGGGCGGCGCGAACGCTGGCCGGTTGGGCCCGGCCCGGGTCCTCGGCGCTGCACCCCTGCGCGCCGTAGGTGCATTGTCGTACTCCCTGTACTTGTGGCACTGGCCGTTGCTGGTAATCGCCGAGGGAGCCTGGGGTGAGCTTTCGTTATCCGCCAGCGTTGGCGTCGTCGCCTTCTCGGCAGTGCCCGCCTATCTGACCTACCGGTGGGTGGAAAACCCAATCAGGCGATCGCGAAGACTCGCGGTCAACCCCAAGCGGGCCGTGGGGATTGGAGCCTTGGCCACTCTGGCGCTTCTCAACGTGGGGATCCTCGTGGCGCTAGCGGCACCCGCAGTCCCGTCCGGATATACGCCCTCGCCGACGGCCCTTGCCAACGCCGCCGAAGGTGGAGTCGTAGCAGGGATTGGAGCGGCGACGCTGGCGGAGAATCCCCGCAATGACGCGGACGGGGCTCCTGTGGACCAGGTTGACAGCTTCACTCCTTCGGCAGTGGCTGCACGGCAGGATGTGCCCGTTGTTTACGACCGAGGTTGCCACGCTGATACACAGGAGACGGTTGCGACTGCCTGCACCTTCGGCGATCGGGAAGGCGACCTTAGGGTCGCGCTGGTTGGGGACTCCCACGCTGCACAGTGGGTTTCGCCTTTAGCTCAGATCGCCGAGGAGCGAGGGTGGGCCCTAGATAGCTATACCAAGTCGGCCTGCCCGTTCGTCGACGTCATGGTCATGTCTGGCTCACAGCCATACCGAGAGTGTGCAGCGTGGAACGATAACGTGATGGCGAAATTGACTGGTGTGGATCGGCCAGATCTGGTAATAACGACGAACAGCGAGTATCTCGTCAGTGAAGGTGGCGAAGCGCTGAGCGCCACCGCGAGTGCGCAGGCGATCCGAGTCGGTCTTCGCAGTACTTGGTCAACGTTGACTGAGGCGGGCGTTCGGATCGTTGCACTCGCCGATACGCCCCGACCAGACATAGACATCGCCGAATGCGTGTCAGCTAATGGCGACCAGCTGACGGCGTGCGCCGTTCCCCGTCAGCAGGCGGTCGGCCCTCAAGCGGGTATACATCGCGAGGTCGCCCTGAGCCTTCCCGGAGTCGCCTCTGTCGACCTGAACGACGCGATCTGCCCGACCGAACTCTGCGCACCCGTGATCGGTGGCGCCTTGGTCTACCGGGACACGAACCACCTGACCGATACCTATGCGCGATCGCTCGCGCCAAGGCTGGTGGCCGAGCTGGATCGGGTGCTGGCCAGCTGATCGTGTCGCCCAGCAGGTGTGTGAGCGCCCACCCGGGTTCGCGTCCGATAGCGGTGTGAGGTCGGTGCTGGTTGCACGCGCGCAGGCAGCCGCGGCAACGCCCGAAGCGGGCCCGGCCCGATAGGCCAAGGGGCACGGGAACCCTGAGCTACTTCTTGGCAATCCCTGGCCGCAGTGGCCTTCGGGCGCGCGCCCTGTGAGGGAGTCCGGCAGTCGAAGGGATGCGCCTGCGACCTGTGTTCGAGTCAGGATCTGGGATGAGGCGCCTTATTAACTGAAGGCTCACGACGCCGCGTGGCCCCTGCGGCGGCATCGCCGGCGGTAGGGAGCGGGCAGGAGCTGGGTCCTCCCTCGCTGCCGGTTTCGCCGACGCATGAAGGGCTGCTGCTGCCTCGCCGTGGGCTAGGTGTAGTGACCGGAGGCGTTGGGCGAGGAGCTGCGACTCTGGGATCTGACTGAAGGATCTTGCGAGGGAGGACCTCCGGGCGCGGAGTGGAGCTGCTTAAGGCCCTCATTCCATGAAGCACCGGAGGTCCTCGTGCTCCACGCTAATGGGTCTCGCACCGGTCGGAACCACGTGCTGAGGTCGGTGTCCGAGCCGTCGGCGGGTCGAGCACTGTCACACGCAGATCCGAGGGCCGAGATCTAGCGTTAGAGCGTGCCGCCCGTCGGCTGCCGGGAAGGCAGGACGACTGGTGGGATGGCGTGCCTCGACAAGTTCGGTGAGCACTGATCCATTAGCGCGACGCGGTCCTTCCCGCAGGCTCGACGATGCAGGTCGAGTGGGAGGAGCCGCTGGTGCTGTTCGTGGGTGACGACTGGGCCGAGGCCCATCACGACATCGAGATTCAGGACGAGACCGGGCGGCGGCTGGTGCACCGCCGGTTGCCCGAAGGTATCGCCGGAATCGCCCAACTGCACGAGCTGATCGGGCAGCACGCCCCCGACAGCGTCGACGCCGATGACCCCGCTCAGGTGGTGATCGGGATCGAGACCGACCGCGGACCGTGGGTTCAGGCGTTGCTGGCCGCCGGCTATCAGGTGTTCGCGATCAACCCGCTGTCGGTCGCCCGGTATCGGGAACGGCATGTCACCTCCGGGGCCAAGAGCGACCCCGGTGACGCCAAGGTGCTGGCTGACCTGGTCCGCACCGACCGGCAGCATCACCGGCCGATCGCCGGAGACAGCGAGCTGGCCGAGGCGGTCAAGGTGCTCGCCCGAGCGCATCAGAACGTGTGCTGGATGCGCGGTCGTCAGGCCAGCGCGCTGCGCTCGACGCTGCGGGAGTTCTACCCCGGCGCGCTGGCCGCCTTCGACGAGCTGGCCCATCCCGACGCGCTGGCGGTCCTCCAGATGGCGCCGACTCCGGCGACGGGCCGCCGGCTGACCCGGACGCAGATCGCTTCGGCGTTGCGCGGGTCCGGGCGGCGACGCAACGTCCAAGTCCGCGCCGAGCAGATCCAGGACTCCCTCCGCGCACCACAGCTGGAGCAGCCACCGCTGATCGCCGAGGCATTCGGCGCGAGCGTGACCGCCTACGTCGCCATGCTTAGCCCGGGGCTTTCACGGGAGAGCGGCGTGACCGGGTGTTGATCAACTGAAAAGTGCTCCTGACCAGCAAGGATGGGTCTTGTCGAGGGACCTATC
>NZ_SSXA01000043.1 GCF_021698975.1 Blastococcus sp. KM273128
GCCGGGGACGGGGGCGGGTGTCCGCGGGCGCGCCGATTCGCGCTGCTCGGGGCTCGCCGAGCGCCGGGTGCGCCAGGCCTCGCGTTCGCGATCGAGCCGGTCGGGCGGCTGAGTGCGGAGAGCCGGTTCGGCGGTGAGGGTGGCGATGCGCGTCCGGGCGTCGGTGAGCTCCTGGCGGGTGGTGGCGATGTCGCGGGCGAGGTCGCCGAGCCGGCCGGCCGGGTCGGAGGTCCAGGCGACGGGTCCGAGCGGGTCGAGCCGTTCCTCACGCTTTCGACAGGCTTCGGCCAGGGCACGCCGGGCCTGCTCGTGCGCGTCCCTGGCGGCGTCGGCGGCCGCGCAGAGCTGCGCGTGTTCGGGGTGGGCGTGTTCGGCCGCCTGGCGGGCGGAGGCATCGAGCGACCTCCACAGGGCCGGGCGGTCGTCGAACCAGCCGGCAACCGGCGCGAGATCCTTCGGGTCGGTGGGCAGGGACGGCACGAATGGCCGCCACCGGTCGGCCCAATCGGTGAGCTGCTCGCCGGCCCGCGCCATCGCGCCTCGCCGGAGTCCGAGCCGGCCGGGACCGTCGAGCACGACTCGTGCGGCCGCGCGCGCGGCGTCGCGTTCGCCATCCCAGCGAGCGAGCAGCGTGTCGCGGGCCTGGTCGGCGTGGGCGGTGACGGCCGCCCCACTGTCCCCGGCCCGCTTCTCCGCCCTTTCAGCGGTGATCGCCGTCCGCCTACTGGTGGCTTCGAGGCTCGCGAGTTCGCCGGCATGGGGAGCTTCGAGCGCGACGACCTCGCGCAACGTGTCGCGCTCCGGCTCCCAGTAGGCAAGTCGCTGAAGGCAGCGCTGCTCGGCGGTCCACGCCGTGCGCAGCTCGGCCAGCACGTCGGCCAGCGGGCGGGTCCGCGCGTAGCGGGCGGCCTCGGCGGCGGCGAGCTGGGCGGCGTGCGCGGGGCCGAGGTCGGGGCGGTCGCGGGCGAAGACGGCGACCCACTGTTGCCGGGCCTCATCTGGGTCGGTGGCGACGAGGTGGGCGGTGTTCGCGGTTCGGCCGCGGGTCATCCCGACGTAGGCCGACGAGGCGCCGGTGTGCTCGCCGACGACCACCTGCGACGCCGTGACAGTGTCGCCCTGCACGCCGTACGCGGTGGAGGCGTAGGCGAGCTCGACGTGCTCGGTGACGTAGTCCGCGGGCAGCACCCGCGCCCCTCGTGGGTCCGGGGTGACAGCGCCGGACCCGTTCCCGGGGACGGGTCCGGTGGGGGTGACGAGCAGTGCGCCGCGGCGGCCGACGGCGGCGACGACCCAGACGTCGCGGTTGGCGACGTCGAGGTGGCGGTCGTTGCGGCGGGTGGCGATCCGGTCCCCGGCGCCGATCCGCTCCCCGGCGCCGGTGACCGCCACCGTCCGGTCGTCGACCCGGCCGGCGGCGACCAGCCGTTCGCGGATGGCGGTGTTGAACTCGGCGGCCTGCTCGCGGGTGTCCACCACCACGGCCACCCGGCGGCCGTCGGCATAAGAGGCGGCGGCGGTGGCGGCCAGCGCGTCCTGCAGCGCGGCGGCGTCGGGGAAAAGCTGGATCTGGCCGCGGGCGAGGAGGGCGTCGAAGACGGCGCCGGGGTCCTCGCCTGCGCGCATGGCCAGGGTCAGCGCGGCGTAGCCGGTGTCGGGTGTTGTGCGGCCCTCCTGGTCGGCGCGGGTGAAGCGGTGCACCGCGTCGAGTGTCAGTTGCGCCGCGGGCTCGGCTTGGCCGATGGCGAGGTCCAGGACGCCGCCGCGGCCGACCGCGGAGAGCTGGTGCCGGTCGCCGAGCAGCGCCACCCGGACCTGGCACTCGTCGGCGACGGTGAGCAGCGCGCGGGCGGTGTCCTGATCGAGCATCCCGGCCTCGTCTATGAGCAGCAGATCACCGGGCCGCAGCCGCCCGGCCTCGCTCGGCCCGGCGTAGACACCGCCGGTCACCGGGTCGACCTCGCCGGCGGTGAGCCGGGTCCAACGCCCCTCGTCGTTCCAGCGCCAGCCGTGCCCGAAGGCCAGGGACGCCGCCGACCCGGCGGCCGCACCCACCTCGCCGGCGGCCACCTTGGCCGCCTTGCGCGTGGGAGTGACCACCACCAGCCGGCGGCCCTGCGCCTCGAGCACGCCGCGGGTGGCGGACAGGGTGGTGGTCTTTCCCGCCCCCGCGGCGCCCTCGACCACCACCAGGGGTCGGTCGCCGGCCAGCGCGGCGACCGCCGCGGCCTGGCCGGCATCCAGCCGACCGGCGGCAGCCACGGGCTCGACCGGAGATGCCGGGCCGGTGTCCGACACACCGGGTGCGGCGCGGGCGGCGAGCCGGGCGGTCAGGTCGGCCTCGACGTCAAGCACCACCTGCGAGGTCCAGGCCCGGATGTGCTCCGGTACCCCATCGCGGTCCAGCAACGGCAGGCAGCGATCGAGGGCGCGGGCGGTGAGGTCTTCGGCCAGCTCGATGCGCACCGCGGCGTCGGCGACGACGCCTTCGGCGGCGATCAGCCGCTCGGCCTCGCCGCGGATGTCGGCGGAGTTCCACGCCGACCGCGCCGCCGCCAGCCGGACCAGCGCGCGCTGCACCAGCTCGTCTCGATCGAGGGCCCCGACCGGGGTGGGAGCCAGGTTGACCGGGCCGGCGGGGTCGCGGTAGCCGAGGGCGGACAGCTCGGCCCGCCAGCGTTCGGCCAGCCCGACCCCGGGCTGGGCGGTGACCTTGTCCGGGCGGCCGTCGGCCCACGCCCGGGCATCCCACGTCCGGCGCAGCACCGGTCCGGGGGATTCGCCGGGGTGCGCCGCGGCCCATTCGGCCTCGTAGCGGTCCACATTCCGGGCGATCTGGGCGTGCCGGGCGCTGAACGTGCCCGCGTACTCGGTGAGCTCCCGTAATTCTCCCGTACCGTCTTTCCGGTAGCCGTGCGCGGCAAAGGCGGCGTTCAATTCCGGATCACACGCCATCGCCGCGTGCCCGATCCCGTTGATCGCGCCCAGGAAGTCCCGGACCCCGACGGTGTGTAGCCCGCGCCATTTGCCGGCCGCGAACACCCGGGACAGCAGCTGCAGGTGCAGGTGCCAGTGCGGGTCGTTCGCGCGGGAGGTGTAGTGCCGGACCGTCGCGGCCTCCAGCACCTCCAGCGGCAGCTGCACCTGCCCGCCCCGCGGGCCCATGCGGGTGGTGGCGTGCTGGGAGAGCCAGGTGATGATCTGCTCGGCGGCGCGGTCCTGCGCCGCCTCGTACACGGCCGCGATGTCCGAGTGCAGCGCGGCGGCCAGCGACCACGTCTTTGGGCCATTGACCACCACCTCGGCGAACCGCACCGCGTGCTCGTCGCCGCGCAGCCGCCCCCTCGGCTCACCCGTCTCCGGGTCGCGGCCGGCCACCCACGTCTCGTAGCCGTCGCCGGTCAGCGGGACCAGCTCGGCCACGCGACCGTCGGTGGCGCTGAACCGGCGGGCGATCCCGGTGCCCTCGGTGAGGTAGTAGTCGTCCGCCCGACCCCGGTCGGCCTCCACGTAGTGCCGGGCAGCCGCCGGCGCGCCGGCGTAGATCTTCATTCCACCGTGCATTCTCAACGCCACCCAACAATGACCAACAAGTCACCCCTAGAAACGCCACTGGGCCCCGCGAAGCGGGACCCGAACTACCTCCGAAGGTAGCATTCGTGCCGCTTCTTTGGAACGGATTGCAATAGCTATGGTCGGCGCTGTGCGGAGTTGTGGAGTCCGGGCTTATGAATGCGATTGGTCATCGTTGACGGCTTCAGAAATGGTCGCCATGTTGCATGGACGCGTCAGGCTGCGCGAAGAGGTCGACTGTCCGTCGAGGAGCTCCCTTCTGCCGGATGGCGACGTTCGTCGGGAGCTATCGCCCCTGGTTTCAGGCGATCGTCGGCAGAGGTGACCATGTACCGGATGTCGCCCCCCAGCCGGGCGGGCGTTGCGGGACACCACGGAGAGCCCACCCATCGCGAGCTGTGGCGTTCCCGTTCGGGATTCCCCCGCGGGACAGTCCCGTTGGAGCTCCGCGGGTCAGCTGGCGAGACGAGCTTGGAGCGCGTCGCGGACGGCCGGCCACTCCTCAGCCAGCACGCTGAACAGGATGGTGTCTCGAACGGTGCCGTCGGCGCGCCGCTGGTAGCGGCGCAGCGTCCCCTCGTAGCGCGCGCCCAAACGGGCGATCGCCTGCTGCGAGCGGACGTTGCGCACGTCGGTCTTGAGCTGCACACGTCCGACTCCGAGCACGTCGAAGGCGTGTCCGAGGAGTAGCAGCTTGGTCTCCGGGTTCACCGAGGTACCCCACACCGGCGGGGTGTAGCTCGTGGAGCCGATCTCCAGGCGAGCGTCGCTGACCGAGATGTCCAGATAGGAAGACATTCCCCCCACCGCCCCGGTCGGCAACCCGGCGACCGGCTGAACGAGTCGGACTAGCCACGGCAGCCGGCCTGATGCAATGCCCCGCTGTAGCAGGCCCGCCATCTCGTCGGCGTCTGCGGGACGCCCGGCGACGTGACGCCACACCGCGTCGGCGTCGAGTGCGGTGAAGAGCTCGCCGGCGTCTCGCTCCGGCACCACCGGGGTGAGGACGACGGTTCGCCCGCGCAACTTGGTGTCCGTCGCCAGGGGCCAGGTCATCGTCGGCCATGGGACGTCCGTGGGACGAGGGTCGGCGATGGGAGTGAAGAATGGGACAGCCACGGCCGCAGCAGATCATAAGCGCGCTGGTGACGTGCACCCCGGCACCGGGCAACGCTTGCCGTACGCCGGCCGGAGCACCGGCGCGGCCCTCGCCGCCTTCCGGGCCGTCACCGCTCTTGCCCGGCCACCCGGGAGGGAGGACCGGAGGGGGCACGCCCGCTCGGAATCCCCTGCAGAACGTCGGCGCTACGAGAATCGAACCGCCGGGATATTGCCGTAGCAGGTTTCCTCATCGGGACGTTACAGAAGGCCCCTACGCGTCGTTGACCTGAGGACTCACGTAGACCCACAGGTCCAGCTTCGCGCCTTCGCCGAGGTGGAGCGCCAGGGATTCGACTCGGCGCCAGGCCTCCGACTGGTACAAGGCCACCGGAGCCTTGAGCGTCTTTCCCACGTCGAGCACGGCCCGTTGCCCGCGCTCTCGCGCCTGAGCGGTCGCGTAGCGCAAGAGGGTTCGTCCAACACCGCTGCGGCGCAGTCCAGGGCAGGTGAACAGTCTCGACACGACCGCCAGCCGGTCGGCAGGTAGGCCGGTCGCACGCTGAGCGGCGGCGAGCGTCGGGTCCAACGAAGCCTGATGTAGCGCGACGTGCCCAACAATGCGGCCATCGTGCTCGGCGACCCACGCGGCCACCTCGTAGTCAGGGGTGATGAACGCCGGAACGTCGTCGGGGAGGTAGAGCGGGTAGCCGTCCGCCTGGTGAACCCGCATCAGCAGTTCAAGGCACTGCGCCTCGTCGCCTTCCTCCTTCTCGCGTACCAGCACGGGTCGCACGCTAGCGACAGCCCTGGGACACAACTCGGACGGTCCATTCTTCGCGGGCGTCCAGCGTGTTGCTTGCCAGGGTGACTGTGCCGCATCCGGGGTGCGGATGCCGGTGCCCGACAGTCGGTGCCCTACAGTGCCAACGTGCACACAGCTCAGCTGACTTGGTGGCGCGCCTGCTGAGGCGCCCACCCGCACACCCCTGAGTCCCGCGGCCGCCTCGTTCGAGGCGGCCGTTCGTATTCTCCATCGGTCGGTTCGGACGGCGGTCATCTCCCCTGGAGGACCCCGTGCCCCCTCTGCTGTCCCGCCTGATCCACGATCCCGCCGCCCAGCCCTTTGCCATTCTGCGACGTGCCGGAGGTCCCGGCGTGGAGGTGCTCACCGGCGACGTTGTCGACGTCGAGCGGCTCGCTGACATCCCGCTGCCGGAGCCGGCCAGCGGGGCGCCGGGCCCGCAGGTGCTGGTCGCCGTTCCCTACCGGCAGGTGGCCGAGCGCGGCTTCACCTGCCACGACGACGGCGCCCCGCTGCGCTGCCTGGTGGTCCGCGACTCCGAGGTGCTGACTCGGGAGGAGGTACTGAGCTTGCTGCCCGATGAGGACCCCGGTGTGCACGGCAGCGACTTCGACGTCCCGGACAACGCCTACGCCGACCTGGTCCGGCGGGTGGTCGCCGAGGAGATCGGCCGGGGCGAGGGGGCCAATTTCGTGCTGCGCCGGGACCACCTCTCCACCGCCTCGGCTCCTCCGGCGACCACAGCGTTGAGGGTGCTGCGCCGGCTGCTGGTCGGTGAGCCGGGCGCCTACTGGGCTTTCGCTCTGCATGCCGGCGACCTGACGATGGTCGGGGCGACCCCGGAGCGGCACGTCAGCTGTGCCGGCGGCGAGGTGGTGATGAACCCGATCAGCGGCACCTACCGCTTCCCGCCCGCCGGGCCGACCACCGAGGGGCTGCTCGCCTTCCTGGCCGATGACAAGGAGGTCGAGGAGCTGTTCATGGTGGTCGACGAGGAACTCAAGATGATGAGCCGGGTCTGCTCCCGCGGCGGGCAGGTGATCGGTCCGCTGGTGCGGCAGATGAGCGCGCTGGCCCACACCGAGTACCTGCTGCGCGGGCACAGCGATCACGACGTCCGCGAGGTGCTGCGGGAGACGATGTTCGCCCCCACCGTCACCGGGTCACCCGTGGAGAACGCCGCCCGGGTGATCGCCCGCCATGAGACGACCGGCCGCGGCCACTATGCGGGCGTGCTGGCACTGATCGGGACCGACGACGCCGGGGCACGCACGCTGGACGCCCCCATCCTCATCCGGACGGCGTACCTGGAACCCACCGGCGTGGTCCGGGTGCCGGTCGGGGCGACCCTGGTCCGGCACTCGGACCCGATCGCCGAGACCGCCGAGACCCACGCGAAGGCGGCCGGCGTGCTGCGGGCCTTGGGTGTGCTGCCCGCGCCGGAGCACCGCCCGGTCCCCCGGCTGGCCGACCAGCCCGGGGTCGTCGAGGCGCTCGCCCGACGGAACGAACGGCTCGCCCCGTTCTGGGCTCAACCCCAGCACGACCGGCCGGATCCAGCGTTGGCCGGGCGCAGCGCCTTGGTGGTCGACGCCGAGGACGCGTGGACCCAGATGCTGGCGCACCTGCTCCGCCGACTGGGGATGATCGCCACCGTTCGCCGCTGGGACGACATCGACCCTGCGGACGACACCGCCGATCTGCTGGTCGCCGGCCCCGGGCCCGGTGACCCCCGCGACTTGGCCGTCCCCCGGATCGCCGCCCTGCACACCCTTGTGCGACAGCGCCTGAACACCGGCCGGCCACTGCTCGCGGTGTGCCTCAGCCACCAGGTACTGGCCATCCAGCTCGGGCTCGCCGTCGTCCCATTGCCGGTGCCGCACCAGGGCACGCAGCGCAGCATCGACCTGTACGGCGAGCAGGTGCGGGTCGGCTACTACAACACCTTCACCGCCGCCGTCCCGCCGTCGGGGCTTCCCGGCGTGCAGGTCGCCGCGGAGCCGGGCACTGGGGAGGTGCACGCACTCCGCGGGCCGGGGTTCGCCTCGGTGCAGTTCCACCTCGAGTCCCTGCTCTCCCCCGACGGGCTCGAGGTGCTCACCGGACTCGCGCGGAAGCTGCTGCCGTGACGACACCGGTGACCGCCACCGGCAACTGCGGTGCGCGAGGTATCCAGGGATGGAGGACATCGACGAGCAGGCGTGATGGCTACGAGGGTTCGGCCTGCGGAACAGGCGTCGCAACACGACCATCCTCGACAGCGGGAGGATGGGCGGGTCCCTGTACATGGGCTACGTTGCGTCCATGCCGACGTCCCTCGACCGCCGCTTGTGGCGCCTCGCGCAGCGAGCGCGCCGCTGCATCCTGCCCAGGCCGCCGCTTCCGGCAGCCGGCCGGGCGATTCGCCCTTCGTGATGTGCTGTGGGAAGCAGATCCGAAGGAGCTTCATGCACGCCGATCAAAGTCCGGTCTGCGACGTGGTCATTGCACCGGCGGTGGACGAGGACGCCGGTGAGCTGCTGACTCTTCAGCGCGCCGCTTATGCCACCGAAGCACGTATTTACGGTGATCCCGAACTGCCCGCGCTGATCCAGACCTTGCCCGAGCTGCAGGCCGAGCTGGCCACGGCCACCGCGTCGAAGGCCACCGTCGGCCACCGCATCATCGGCGCAGTCCGCGCCCGCGTGGATGGGACGGTGCTGCACGTCGGCCGCCTGACCGTGGCTCCTGACTGGCAAGGACGCGGCATCGGGTCCCGCCTGTTGACCGCGGTCGAGAGCCACCACAGCGACCAGGTGGACACCGCGGCACTGTTTACCGGTCACCTCAGCGAAGCCAACTTGGCGATGTACGCCCGCCGCGGTTACCGCGAGCAGCGACGCGAGCAACTGAGCCCGGGCGTGGTCCTGGTGCACTTGACCAAGCCGCTGCCGGCGACCGACGGGCCGACCCGATGAGCAGCTACGACGACAGGGCCGATGATCTCCAACTGGCGTTCGACGCCTCGGGCGTGGCGGCGCAGCTCGCCCTCGCTCACTTCGAGGGCGGCGTCTCGGTAACGCTGAAGGCCGACGGCGCACCCGGTCACCAGCGGGGCGCACGAAGGCTAGCTGTACCCCCGCGGTCTTGTCCGCTTTCCCATAACCCGCTCCAACTCCGGCTGCGCCGGCCGGGGGAAGGGTGGGCCGGAGGACCATCCCGGAGGGACGCGCAGCGCCCTTCCGGTGGCCGGCGCAGCCGGAGATCATTCAGCGGTGGCGGGGAGCGGATGAGCCGTCCCGGCACGGGGCAGCCATGACTCCCGAGCCCCGAGGCGTGACAGGTGTCCACTCACGTCCTATAGTTGGCGATGCCCACGGCAATAGCTGTGCGGAAGTGAGCCCGAGACCCGGCCGGACGACCGTGGCGCTCGGGCTTCGCGCTTTCCGGGCCTCGGCGTCACACCTGGCGGACGCCGTTGATGGCGGGGCCGATGCGGCGCCGCCAGTCCCCGCCTCTGGCCCAGCACCACGCGACGGCGTCCGGCAGCGCGAGCAGTAGCTCGGCGCCGGCTCGGCGGTGGTCGTAGCGCAGCGTCTCCGCGCACCCGGCGTAGCGGGCAGCGTGGTAGAGGATTCGACGGTCGGAAGCCACCAGGGTGTCGTCCTGCTCCAGCACGAGAGCGTGGTCGCCACGCGCTGCGGCGTCGTCGACCAGCAGCCGGAGGCATGCCTCTCGGCGGTCACGGTCGGTCCGGTGACGACGGGCGGCGTCGTAGACGATGGCCCGCACGCCGCAGCCGACGATGGCCGAGGCGATCGCTCGCCGCCGCGGGTCGCTCTCGTCCTTCATGTGCAGCCGACGCTGTCCGGGGAGAACCAGGTCCCGCAGTACCTTCCGCACGGCATGGAGATCGCCGACCGGCACGGCGACGGCGGCCAGCAGATAGCCGCGTCGCTTGGACTCGTCGACGAACACGTGCGCCCCACTGGCGCTGATCACTGTGGTCTCACTGGAGCAGATCTTCGCGGACCCCGTCGTGCACGTTGCCGTGGGGGGTCGATGCCGCCGGATGACCGGGCCCATTGGCGAGCATTCGCACACAGTCCGCAGATAGTTCGTACAACGCCGGAAAACGGCGGCGGCACGGTTGCTGCGGCCGGATCTTCGTGCCCGCTGCGTGCCCGTAGTACGGGCACGCAGCGGGTATTGGCGGTAACCGATGGCCTCAGCGATCTCGGCGTTGACCTCGGAAAACGATTGATCGTTGTTGGTTCGATGAGCCCCTGAACCAAGCTTGAAAACCGCTAAGAGGTAACCCCTCTTCGTGGGTTCGAATCCCACGCCCTCCGCGTCGTGATGTCGCACGACATCCCGGACGCCCGGACCCACGGATCGTGGGTCGGGACCGGCCGGCGCAGCCGGGGTCCCGGGCCGCCTGCTCCCGGCCGTCCGCGTCGGCCGGACAGCGCCGCCGACCTGCGGGGATCTGCGCCGCACGGGCCGGCCGGGGCACCAGTTCGAGCCTGCGAGGCCGCCCACGGATGTTGTGTCCGAGATCTCAGATACGGCGTCGTCGTCCCACGCTCTGAGACGTCGTCGACCCGTTTCGGAGCCGACCAGAACTGTTTCGCAAGGGTAAAGAGCCTGGTCGTCCCAGCAGTTCGCGCCGGTGGGGCGGGTTCCGGTGTGTGACCGGTCCGTACCGCTCTGTGGACAGAGTTGCGAGGCTCACCTAACGTCCCGGCCGACCGCCCGAGAGGGCCGCCGGTGGCTCCCCGCCGGTCGGCTGGACGGTCTTCCTCTGACCCAGGAGACGCATCCTTGAAGAGAGCTCTGGCCGTCGTCGCCGGCGCCGCCCTGGTCATGGCGGTTCCCGTGACGGCTTCCGCCGCACCCCCCGCAGAAGACGCTCCGGCGACGCCGCAGCGCGCGCACGACCTGCCCAACCCGCTCGCCGAGACGCAGCAGGAGCTGCGCGCCGAGGCGCTCGAGCAGGTGCTCACCGGGCGGGCCACCCCGCGCGGCAACAACAAGGTCGTGGAGGTCGCCCCCGGCCGCTACGTCGAGCTGGCCCAGGAGGACAGCGACGCGATCTGGACCGTCCTCGGCGAGTTCAGCGACCTGCCGCACAACTCGATCCCCGAGCCCAAGCGTTCGGTGGACAACACCACCATCTGGACCGCGGACTTCTCGCAGGGCTACTTCGACGACCTGCTCTACAACTCCGACCCGGGCGTGAACTCGGTGGCGAACTTCTACGAGCAGCTCTCCTCGGGCCGCTACACCGTCACCGGTGAGGTCGAGGACTGGGTGCAGGTGCCCGGCACGGGTGCCTCGTACGGCGACAACGACCTGGGCGACAGCGCCGTCTGGGCCTTCATCAACGACTCGACCACCGCCTGGTACGAGGGGCAGCTCGCGTCCGGGAAGACCCCGGAGCAGATCGACGAGTACCTCTCGCAGTTCGACGTCTGGGACCGCTACGACTCCGACGGCGACGGCAACTTCGACGAGGCCGACGGCTACATCGACCACTTCCAGGCCGTGCACTCCGGTGAGGGCGAGGAGGTCGGCGGCGGGGTCCTCGGCGACGACGCCATCTGGAGCCACCGCTGGTACAACCAGACCAACCGGATCGGCACCGCCGGCCCGACGGTCGACGGCGCGGTCAACCCGCTCGGCGGTGCGCCGGTCGGCGGGTCGAAGTACTGGATCGGCGACTACACCGTCGAGCCCGAGAACGGCGGCGTCGGCGTCTTCGCCCACGAGTTCGGCCACGACCTCGGCCTGCCCGACCTCTACGACACCTCCGGCAACAGCGGCGGTGCCGAGAACAGCACCGCCTTCTGGACGCTGATGAGCTCCGGCTCGTACGGCAACTCGGGCCGCCCCGAGGACGGCATCGGCACCCAGCCGATCCACATGGGCGCGTGGGAGAAGCTGCAGCTGGGCTGGCTGAACTACGAGGTCGTCGCCCCCGGTGAGAGCGCGAACCTGCGCCTCGGCCCGTCGGCCTACAACTCCAAGGAGAACCAGGCCGCCGTCGTCGTCCTCCCCGAGAAGGAGGTCACCACCGAGATCGGCACGCCGTTCGAGGGCGAGGACTTCTGGTACTCGGGCTCGGGCGACAACCTCGACCACAGCATGCTGGCGGCCAAGCCGGCCGGCGCCGCTGAGCTGACCGCCAAGGTCAAGTACGAGATCGAGCAGGACTGGGACTACGCCTACGCGGTCTACTCCACCGACGGCGGGAACACCTTCACCTCGATTCCGACGAACCTGTCGACGACGACCGACCCCAACGGCCAGAACTTCGGCCAGGGCATCACCGGCAGCACCGGTGGCGAGTGGGTCGACCTGACGGCGAGCCTCGCGGGCGTGCCCGACGGCGCGCAGATCGGCTTCCGCTACTGGACCGACGGCGCCGCCACCGAGCCCGGCCTGCAGGTCGACGCCGTGGCGGTCGACGGCGACCCGGTGACGGAGTGGGCGCTGGACGGCTTCGAGGTCACCACCGGCACGACGACGAACTCGTTCTTCAACGCCTACATCCTGGAGAACCGGGCCTACACCGGTTACGACACGGGGCTGAAGACGGGGCCGTACAACTTCGGTGACCCGCGCCGGCCGAACTGGGTGGAGCACTTCCCGTACCAGGACGGTCTGCTGATCAGCTACTGGAACACCCAGTACAACGACAACAACGTCGGCGCCCACCCCGGCGCCGGGCTGGTCCTGCCGGTCGACGCCCACCCGGGCCTGCTCTACGAGCCGACCGACGACGAGGGCGAGGATCGCACCGACGGCGAGAGCTGGCGGCCGCGCGTCCAGTCCTACGACTCCACCTTCGGGCTGCAGCCGACCGACAAGATCACGCTGCACGACCCGGACACCGGCGTGGGCCAGAAGGTGGGTGGCCTCCCGGCCGTCCGGACCTTCGACGACACGCTCGACTGGTGGGTCGCGCCGGGCGAGCAGCCCGACGCCAACGGCTGGACGGGTGTCGACGTGCCGAAGACCGGCACGACGATCACCGTCACCGGCATGAGCGCGCAGGGCGCCCTCATGCAGGTGCGGGTCAACTGACCCGGTAGCGCACCCCGCGAACGGCCCGTCGGCACCCGCCGGCGGGCCGTTCCGCGTCCCCGGGCCGTCCCCCGCGAGCGCCGCCCGCGCGACATGCCCGGACGGCGCGCCGCCGGGCGTGACCGGGGTCGCATCGGGCGCAAAAGCCCAGGTCAGCGTGGTCCGTGTCGACATGGCGGCGGCCCGGGGGAGGGGTCACCGCACGACGGCGGAGGCCGTCGCAACGATCAGGTGACGGGGCTTTCGGAGTGGCGTCCGGGCCGCCGATGGAGAGGTCGGTGAGCCGTAGCTTCTCCCGTGATCGCGGCACCTTCCCCGGCCGCGACGCGCGCACGGAGGAGTCCCTGGTGATCATGGGCACGATGCTGCTGTGGCCGGCCGCGACGGTGCTGGGCTTCCTGCTCTGCACCGCGGTCGTGGTGGCGCTGGGCGCCAGCTCCACCGCCCGGTACGAGCACGCCCGCGCCGTCGCCGGTGAGCAGGCCGGGCGTGCGGCCGCGCTCGCCTCGGGCACCCACCCCGCCGGCCGCCGGGCCGCCGCCCCCGCCGGTGGCGGGCACCCGCAGCCGCGGCCGCAGCAGGTCGCCGTCGCCGTCCGCCCCGCCCAGGCCCCGGCCCGCGCGGCCGTCGCCGCGCCCGGCACCGCGCACGCCTGGTGGCTGGTCGACGAGGCCGGGCAGGTGCTGGCCGGCCCGTTCGACGACCGCATCGACGCCGACTGGGCCGCGCTGGCCGGCGGGCTCGCGGCCGTCTCGGTCCACGGCGCCCCGCGCCCGGACGGCGGCATCGCCCCCCGGCCCTCCCCGGCGGACCGGGCCTGGCTCGCCGAGCTCGGCGACCAGCTCGACCGGCTCCCGGAGGACTGGGACGCGCTGCTCACCGACACCGACCCGCTGACCACCCTGGTCGTGGAGGTCGCCGCCGCGCTGGTCGAGGCCGGGCTGCCGCTGCACGACGCCGCGGGGGCGGGGACCTCCGGCGGGGTCTGCCTCGTGCCGGAGACGAGCTCGTGCGGCGTCCTGGTCAGCTGGCGCACCCACGACCGGATGGGCGTGCAGCTCTCGCGGGGGGAGGGGGCCCTGGAGGCGGTGCAGGAGCTCATGGACGCCGCCCTGGCCGACACGCTGGCCGAGCTGGGCTTCGTCGTCCAGACCTTCGGCGCCTCCGGCGTCCCCCTGGTGACGGCGGTGCGCTGACCCCGGCCGGCGCCTGACCAGAACGGGGGAGGGCGTCCCTCCAGGAGTGGGCGCCGCGCGCCGATGCGGAGGGGGTGACCTTCCCGGAGCCGCTGCGAGCGCGCGAACCCCGTGCGGCGGCGCGGACGGCCGGCGGCGTGCTGGCGGTGTGCGCGCTGATGCTCACCGTCGTCGCCGTGCTGGGGCCCAGCGGGCCGCACGACGCCACCCCCACCGTGATGTGGGCCAGCGTGGCCGGGCTGGTCGTGGTCGCCGCCGCCTTCACCCGGCTCCCGCCGGAGCGGCTCGACCGGGCCGGGGCCTTCGTCCTGCTCGGCATCACCGGGGTCACGGTGCTGTGCCTGCTGGCCGTCGGCTCGGGCTCCACCTCCACGCGGACGCAGGCCTTCCTCGTCTTCGCCGTGCTGTACGCCGGGTTCCACATCCGGGCGGCGGGCGCGCTGCTCGTGACCGCGGTCGCCGTCGCGGCCGGGGTCGTCATGCTCTTCGCGTCGCAGCCGGTGACCTCCGCGGCCACCGACTCGCTCTTCTTCGGCTCCATGCTGACCGTGCTGGGCGTCCTGCTCACCCACGCGGTCGGCAAGCAGGAGCGCCTGGTGGCGGCCCTGCAGCAGCAGGCCGACGTCGACGCCCTCACCGGCCTGGTCGCCCGGCGGGTGTTCGACGAGGCGCTCGAGGAGCGCCGGCACGCGCCCGGGCCGGACGCGGGCACCGCGCTGCTGCTCCTGGACATCGACCGGTTCAAGATGATCAACGACGTGCACGGCCACCTCGCCGGGGACGACGCGCTGGTGCACCTGTCGGACGTGATCCGGCGGCAGATCCGCTCGGTCGACGCGCTGGCCAGCCGGCTGGGCGGTGACGAGGTCGCGGTGCTGCTGCGCGACTGCTCCCGTGAGGTCGCGGCCCGCCGGGCCGAGGAGCTGCTCGACGCCGTCCGCCGGGCGCCGCTGCGGCTGCCCGACGGCACCCACCACGTGCTCTCGGTGAGCGTCGGCGTCTCGCACGTACCGGACGCGGTGGCCGACCTGCGCGAGCTCTACTCCTCCGCCGACATCGCCCTCTACACCGCCAAGCGCGGTGGCCGGGGCCGCGTCGAGGTGGCGCTCACCGGGGCCTAGAGCCGGGGCAGGTGGCGGGCCGCGCCGGCGAGCGCCCGCAGGGTGAGCCGGCCGTCGGCCAGCCCGAGCCGCACCACGTCGTCGAACACCTGCTGCCGCGCGCCGGCCGAGCGCAGCACCGCCTCCATGAGCGCCGGCCGGCGGCTGAGCCGGGACGCCGTCGCGGTGTGCCGCAGGTGGACGCCCAGGCGGCGTCCCAGCGCCCGCCGGTAGGCCGCGCCGGCTCCCGCGCCCGCACCGGCGGCCGCGCCGGCCAGCGCCCCCGACAGCACCGCGTAGAAGATGCCCTCCCCGGTGAGGGGGTTGATCAGCGCGGTCGCGTCACCGGCGAGCAGCACCCGGCCGTCGGGCTGCCGGGGCCGGCCGGTGCTCAGCGGCAGCCGGTGGGCGCGCAGCCCGTCCGGCGCGACGCCGGGCAGCAGCCGGCGCAGCCCCTCCTCCAGGCCCGCCCGGCTGGCCCCGCCGGACACGAGCTCGCCGTAGCCGACGTTGGCCCGCCCGTCGCCGAGCGGGAAGGACCACGCGTAGGCCGGCCAGCGCTGCTCGGTGGTCACGAGGACCTGCACCCCGGCCTGGCCCGGGAGCTCGGGGGCGTAGCCGCGCAGCGCCACGGCGAGCTCCGCGGGGGCGTTGCGCCGCACCCCCAGCGCCCGGCGGACCACCGACTCGGCGCCGTCCGCCCCGACCAGCACCCCGGCCGTGACGGACCCGTCCACCTCGACGCCGTCCGGGCGCACCCGCACCTGCCGCACCTGCTGCCGGCGGAGCACCGCCCCGGCGTCCTGGGCGGCCGCTACGAGCCGGGCGTCGAGGACCACCCGCGGGACGACGTGCGAGGGGCGCCCGGTGGCCCGCTCGACGGTGGTGCCGCGCGGCGAGGTGAGCCGCAGCCGGGGGACCGGCGGGAAGCCGGCGGTGAGGGTGGCCGCGTCCACGCCCAGCCCGGCGAGCACGTCCAGCGCCTCGGCCGCGATGCCGTCGCCGCAGACCTTGTCGCGGGGGAACCCGGCGCGGTCGAGCACCAGCACGCGGGCGGTGGGATCGGCCCGCCGGGCGGCCAGGGCGGCAGCCGCGCCGGCCGGCCCGCCCCCGACGACGACGACGTCCCAGTGCTCCACCGGGCCGACGCTAGGTGAGCGGCCGGGTCAGCGCGCGACCGCCCGCGGGACGCGGTCCCAGTTCTGCGCGAGCAGCCGCCGCCAGCTGTCCAGGTCGTGGTCGGCGGGCTCGGTGGTGGCGATGAAGTCCAGCAGCACGTCGCAGAAGCGGTCGGGCTCGTCCAGGTGCGGCCAGTGGCCGGCGTCCTCGAACACCTCGACCCGGGCCGAGGGCACGGTGGTGCGCACCGTCTCGGCGTGCTGGGCCGGGACGATCGGGTCGCGGCCGCCCCAGATGACCAGCATGGGCACCGAGTCGGCCAGGTACAGCCGGTCGAGCGCGGTCACGGCCTGCCCCCGGACGTCGACCACGCCGCGCAGCGTGCGCAGGAACGCCCGCCGCGCCTCGGCGTCCTGGAGGGCCAGCAGGGCGTCGACCGCCTCGGTGAGGTCACCGACCTGGCGGAACCCGGTGGCGCGGCCGAGCGCCTCGACCACCCGCAGGCCGCCGCGCAGCGGGCCCGAGACAGCGGCGAGCGCGCCCACCACCAGCTCGGCCCCGGGCAGGGTGGCCGCCCGCAGCCCCGCCGAGAGCTCCGGCCCCAGCCCGCCGCTGCCCACCAGCGCCAGGCGCTGGCAGCGCTCGGGGAACTGGTAGGCGAACTGCAGGGCGATGCCGCCGCCGAGCGAGTGCCCGACCACGGTGGCCCGCTCGACGTCGAGCACCGAGAGCAGGTCGCGCATGCCGTTGGCGTAGGCCGCGATGGAGTAGTCGCCCCGCGGCTTGTCCGACTCGCCGTGCCCCAGCAGGTCGGGGGCGATGACGGTGTGCTCCTCGGCGAGGCGCTCCACCACCCCGGCCCAGGTCTGGCAGTTGTTCCCCATGCCGTGGAGCAGCAGCAGCGGCGGGCCCTCCCCGGCGAGGAGGAAGGCCCGCTTGTGCCCGTGGACGATCCGCGACCGGCGGACCAGGCGGGGTGCCACGCGCCCAGTGGACCACGGCCCGTGTTGCCCGCGGGTTACGGCTGCCGCGGTCAGGCCGACGACGGCGCCGTCCACTTCCGCGGCGGGTGCACGTAGCCCTCGACGAACCGGAGCAGGCCCGGGGCGTCGTCCACCACGCCGAGCGCCTCCAGCCGCGCCGCGTCGAGGTAGCCGTCGTCGACCATGCGGCGCAGCTGGGCCAGCAGCGGCTGCCAGAACCCGTCGACGTCCAGCAGCGCCGCCGGCTTGGCGTGCAGCCCGAGCATGCCCCAGGTCCAGGCCTCGAAGAGCTCCTCGAGGGTGCCCGCGGCGCCGGGGAGGGCGACGAACGCGTCGGCGAGGTCGGCCATCAGCGCCTTGCGCTCGTGCATGGTCTGCACGACCTCGAGGCGGGGCAGCCCGGGGTGGGCCAGCTCGTCGTCGACGAGGTGCTGCGGGATCACCCCGACCACCTCGCCGCCGGCGGCCAGGGCGGCGTCGGCGACGACGCCCATCAGCCCGACGCGGCCGCCGCCGTAGACGATGCCGATGCCGGCCCGCGCGAGCCCGGTGGCGAAGGCCGCGGCGGCCTCCGCGTGGGCCGGCGGGCCGGCGTGCGACCCGGTGAAGACGGCGACGCGCATCCGCTACTTGCCGCCGTAGTAGCGGAAGACCGGCTCGGCGATGCAGACCGGCTTGTCCCCGCCCTCGCGCTCGATCACCGCGCCCAGCGTGACCTGCAGGCCGCCGGTGACCTCCTCGACCGACTTCAGGGTTGCGGTCAGCCGCACGCGGGAGCCCACCGGCACGGGGGACGGGAAGCGCACCTTGTTCAGCCCGTAGTTCACGCCCATCACCGTGTCGGTCACGGCGAGGACCTGGGAGGAGAGCGAGGCCAGCAGCGAGAGGGTGAGGTAGCCGTGCGCGATCGGGCCGCCGAAGGGGCTCTCGGCCTTGGCGCGCTCGACGTCGACGTGGATCCACTGGTGGTCGCCGGTCGCGTCGGCGAAGAGGTTCACGTGCTCCTGGGTGACCTCGTGCCAGTCGCTGCTGCCGAGCTCGGTGCCGGTCAGCCCCTGCAGCTCGGCCATGGTCGTCGTGGTGCTCATCGGGATGCGCTCCTCCGTCGGACGTGGGTGCCTCCAGGCAACGTAGTCCTGGCCGGCGTCGCGCTCTGCCCACCCCGGGTGGGCAGAGGGCGACGTCCCCGGTCCCGGCACGGCGGCGCGGAACCGGGTTCACTGGCCGACGTGCTCACCTCGACCGACGGCTGGACGGCCTGCGACCAGGGGCACCGCCACTGGGGGCGGGCCGGCGCGGCGGGCCTGCTGATCCACCGCGACGGCCCCGACGGCGTCGAGCTGCTGCTGCAGCACCGGGCCTGGTGGTCCCACCACGGCGGCACGTGGGGCACCCCCGGCGGCGCGCTGCACGCGGGGGAGGCCCCGGCCGACGGCGCCCTGCGGGAGGTGGCCGAGGAGCTCGGGCTCACCGCGGCCGACGTCGTCCTGGGCGCGCACTCGGTGGACGACCACGGGGGCTGGGCCTACACGACGGTGCTCGCCCGGCCGGCGCGCCCGTTCGAGGCGGTGGACCTCCGGCTGGACGGCGAGAGCGACGGTGTGGCGTGGGTGCCGCTGGCGGGGCTGTCCGCGGTGGCGCTGCACCCGGGGCTGGCCGCCTCGCTGGACCGGCTGCGGCCGCTGCTCGAGGACGGCGCTGCCCGGCCCCCGGCCGCGGGTTAGGTTCGGCGCATGAGCGCCCGCGACGACGTCTCCGAGATCTTCGACAGCTCCGCCTGGGCGCCGGTCGAGGGGTTCGACTTCTCCGACATCACCTACCACCGCGCCGTGGACGCCGGCGTCGTCCGCATCGCCTTCGACCGCCCCGAGGTGCGCAACGCCTTCCGGCCGCAGACCGTCGACGAGCTGATCACCGCACTGGAGCACGCCCGGCTGTCCACCGACGTCGGCTGCGTCCTCCTCACCGGCAACGGCCCGAGCCCGAAGGACGGCGGCTGGGCGTTCTGCTCCGGCGGTGACCAGCGGGTGCGGGGCAGGTACGGCTACGAGCACGACAAGGGGCGCTCGAGCGGCCGGCTGCACGTCCTGGAGGCGCAGCGGCTGATCCGCTTCATGCCCAAGGTGGTCATCTGCGTCGTCCCCGGCTGGGCGGCCGGCGGCGGGCACAGCCTGCACGTCGTCTCCGACCTCACGCTGGCCAGCGAGGAGCACGCGCGGTTCAAGCAGACCGACGCCGACGTCGGCAGCTTCGACGGCGGGTTCGGCTCGGCCTACCTGGCACGGCAGGTCGGCCAGAAGTTCGCGCGGGAGATCTTCTTCCTCGGCGAGGAGTACACCGCGGCCGACGCCCACGCGATGGGCATGGTCAACCGCGTCGTCCCCCACGCCGAGCTCGAGGCGACCGCCCTGGACTGGGGCCGGAAGATCGTGGCCAAGTCGCCGACCGCCCAGCGGATGCTCAAGTACTCGTTCAACCTGATCGACGACGGCCTGGTCGGCCAGCAGCTCTTCGCCGGCGAGACCACCCGGCTGGCCTACATGGCCGAGGAGGCCGTCGAGGGCCGGGACGCCTTCCTCGAGAAGCGCGACCCCGACTTCACCCGATTCCCCTGGCACGTCTGAACGAGGAGGACCGCATGATCGTCGAGATCGTCACGGGTGCCGACGAGCGCCCCGAGGCCCGCGTGGTCGACGTCGAGGACCTGGCCACCCTGCACCTGGCCCTGGGCGTCGTCACCGACGCGGAGGCGGCCGAGGCGCTGGAGCGCTCGGGCCTGGGCCGGCTGCAGGACGCCGAGACGGCGGTGCTCGACGTGGCCGCGCTGCGGGCCGCCGCCGAGCCGCGGGCGACGGCGCCGGGCTGGACCTCGCGGTGGGACGAGATGATCGCCGGCGCCCGCGCGCAGGGCTCGCTCTCCGACGACGGCGCCAACCTCCGGGTGCACGTGGAGAGCGCCGCGGGTGCCTGATCGGCCGGGACGCGGCGTCACGGGGCCACTGCGCGGCGAGTTGCCCGTCACGAAGATGATCGAGATCGTTGTGGTCGCCCCGTCCGAGGCGCAGGATGTGCCGGTGCAGATGACATGGCGCGTCGGGGTGCGGTCGTGAGCGGGACGCCGGGGCGACCGCTGAGCGCGGAGCTGTCCGAGCAACTGCTCGCCGTCGCCGTCGACATCCTGGCCGACGAGGGCTGGGGCCGCCTCAACAGCGACCGCATCGCCGCGCGCGCCCGTGCGGGCAAGGCCGGCATCTACCGGCGGTGGCCCTCCATGTCGGCGCTGGCCCGCGCCGCGGTGAGCCGGTTCGACCTCGTGGTCGTGCCCGAGGACGCCGGCTCGCTGCGCGGCGACCTGCTGGGCCTGATCACCGACCGCTGGACCCAGCCGCTGGACCGGCAGGAGCGTGCAGTCGCCAGCCTGGTCGGCGCGGCCCGGCACGACGAGGAGCTGCGGGCCGGGCTCGACGAGGCGCTGGTGCAGCCGTTGGCCGCCGCCGTCCAGACCCTCGGCGAGCGCGCCCAGCAGCGCGGGGAGCCGGTGCGCCTGGAGCGGCTGCGGCTGCTCGCCTCGGTGCTCGAGGCATTCTGGTGGCAGCGCTACCGGATGGCCGAGCCGCTGACGCCCGACCAGGTCGAGTTCGTCGCCGACGAGGTGCTGCTGCCGCTGCTGCGGCCGGTCGGCGAGACCGTCGCGGTCTGAGCCCGTCCCGGGTCAGCAGGCCAGGCGCGCGGGCGGCTGGCCTGCTGCGGCGCGGAGCCGTCGCAGCAGGTGGTCGGCGCTCTCCGCGAGCCCGTCGAGCACCTGGTCGGTGAGGCGCTGCAGCTCGGCGCCGATCTGCGCCGGGTCCGCACCGGAGGTGATCGCGGGGCGCTGCCGCAACAGCAGCGCCCGGATCGCCGAGGGCCACGTGGCGGCGGTGAGCGCCGCCGTCGTGCCCGGGTCATCCAGCACGAGGCCGTCGTGGGCGGGCTGGGTCCAGGCCTCGGCCAGCGCGTCGGCGAGCAGCCGCTCGCACTCGCTGACCAGGTGGCTCTCGTGCGCGCGCAGCGCGTCGGACTCCGCGACGAGCCGCACGTGGTGCCGGTGGTCGGGGTCCTGCAGGGCCTCGATGCGCTCGCGGACGAAGGCGCCCAGGTAGCCGATCAGCGCGGACAGCGGGCACTCGCTGAGCGCCCGGTGGCGGACGGCGTCGGCGGGGCCCTGCACCCACGGGGTGCGGCCGTCGAAGAAGAGCGCCTCCTTCGTGGCGAAGTGGTTGAACACCGTCTGGACGGCGACGTCGGCCGCGCGGGCGACGTCGGCGATGGTGACCGCGTCGTAGCCGCGCTCGGCGAACAGCTCGTGGGCCACCGCGCGCACGTGCGCCCGCGTCTGCGCCTTCTTCCGCGCACGGCGGTCGCTCTGCTCACTCACAGTCCCAGCTTAGGTACTGAACGTTCTCTCTGCTCGGACGACGGACCGGGATGTCCGCGGGGGTGCGCGCGGGAGGCGGGAGGCCACCGGGCACGATGGCCGCGGGTGGGCCCGGCCGGAGGTCCCGGGCGCCCGTTCGACGACTGCGAGGAGGGGCCGCCCCGTGCGGACGAGAGCTGCGGTGCTGCGCGAGGCCGGGACGGAGTACGAGGTCGTCGACCTGGAGGTGCTCGACCCCGGGCCCGGTGAGGTGCTGGTCGAGATGGCCTACGCCGGCCTCTGCCACTCCGACGAGCACCTGCGGCACGCGAACCCCGGCGGGCGCTACCCGATCGTCGGCGGTCACGAGGGCTCCGGCGTGGTGCAGGCCGTCGGCGCCGGCGTGACCGGCGTGGCGCCCGGCGACCACGTCGTCACCAGCTTCCTGCCGGCCTGCGGGCACTGCCGCTTCTGCGCCTCGGGCCGCTCCAACCTCTGCGACAAGGGCGCGACGATCGCGACCGGCCAGCTGCCGACGGGCACCTTCCCGTACCGCCTCGACGGCGAGCCGCTGGGCGGGTTCTGCATGATCGGGGCCTTCGCGCGGCACACGCTGCTCAGCCAGTTCTCCTGCGTGAAGATCGACCCCTGGCTGCCGCTGGACACCGCCGCGCTGGTCGCCTGCAGCGTGCCCACCGGGTGGGGGTCGGCGGTCTACTCCGGCGGCGTCCGGCCCGGGGACACGGTGGTCGTCGTCGGCCTCGGCGGGGTGGGCGTGAACGCCGTGCAGGGCGCGGTGCACGCGGGCGCCATGCACGTCATCGGCGTCGACCCGGTGGCGATGAAGCGGGAGTTCGCCGAGTCGCTGGGCGCCACCCGCACGGTCGCCGACGCGGGGGAGGCGGTGGCCCTGGCCCGCGAGCTCTCCCGCGGGACCGGCGCCGACGTCGTCGTCGTGACGGTGGGGAAGATGACCGGTGAGGTCTTCAAGGCAGCGTCGGCGTGCCTGGGCAAGGGCGGCACCCTGGTGCTGACCGCGCTCGCCGACCGGCCCGACGAGGGGCGGGCGACGCTGAACGGGCAGGTCACCACCGTGTTCGAGCACCGCGTGCAGGGCTCGATGTTCGGCTCGTGCAACCCGTTCACCGACATCCCGAGGCTGCTCCGGCTGCACGAGGAGGGCCGGCTGGAGCTCGGCCGGCTGATCACCCGCCGCTATGCGCTGGACGAGGTGAACCAGGGCTACCGCGACCAGGCCGCCGGGGAGACCGTGCGGGGGCTGCTGGACCACACCCGCGGCGTTTAGTGCACTAACCGCCGCCCGGGGTGGGCACAGGGCGGCGCATGAGTGAGCCCCGCATCGCCGTCCTCGACGTCGACGGCACCCTCGTCGACACCAACTACCAGCACGCCCTCGCCTGGTACCGGGCCTTCCGGTCGCTGGGCGAGACGTTCCCGGTCTGGCGCATCCACCGGCTGATCGGCATGGGCGGTGACCGGTTGCCGGCCGAGCTCGGGGGTGACGACGTCGAGGCGCGCATCGGCGAGCAGGCGCGCGACCGCTGGGTGGAGGAGTTCGACCGGCTCATCGACGAGGTGACGCCCCTGCCCGGGGCCCGCGACCTGCTCAGCGCGTTCGGCGACCGCGGGCACCGGGTGGTGCTGGCCAGCTCCGGCAAGGCCAAGCACGTCGACCACTTCCTGGACCTGCTGGGCGCCCGGGACCTCGCGGAGGCCTGGACCACCAGCGAGGACGTCGAGTCGAGCAAGCCGGCGCCGGACCTGCTGCAGGTGGCGCTGCGGAAGCTCGGCGAGCCGGTGGACGCGGCCAGCGTCGTCGTCGGGGACTCGGTGTTCGACGTCGAGGCGGCGGCGAACGCCGGGATGCCCGCGCTGGTGGTGCGCTCCGGCGGGTTCGGCGACGACGAACTGCGCGGGGCGGGCGCGGTCGACGTCTTCGACACCCCGGGTGACCTCGCGGCGGCGCTGGACCGGCTGGACCTCTCCGCCCGCCCGGCCTGACGCCGGGGGACCACTCGCCGACCCTGACCACCCGCCGCCGCCGGGGGCAGGTGGGTGGTCGGCGGCAGTAGGGCTCTGCCCCGCCGGTGTGGGCAGAGTGCTACTGGCCCGGGGTGGGGTTGCCGGGTCCGGCGGTGTGCGTCACGCCGCGGGGGTGGTGCCCCGGCCGAGCCGGCGCAGCGCCTCGTCGGGCCGGTCGGTGATGATCGCGTCGACCCCCAGGCCGATCAGGAAGTCGATGTCGGCGGGCCGGTTCGCCGTCCACACGTGCACCTGCTTGCCCGCGGCGTGCGCCTCCGCCACGAACCCCGGATCGGCCCGCACGAGCGCCACCCCCGGCCCGACCGCGCTCATCGACCCCGCCAGCAGCTCCGTGCGTACCGCGCGCAGCCGTTTCCCGATGAGCTGCACGGTCGGGACCGCCGGGGCGAGCGCCTGCACGCGGCGCACCGCGAGCTGGGAGAAGCTCATCACGCGGAACGCCGGCCGGCCGCCCCACTGCGCCGGACGCTCGCCCTGCAGCAACCCGTAGCGGCGCAGCGACCGCACCAGCTCCTGCTCCACCCGGCTCGCGTGCCGGGTCGGGTGCTTGGTCTCGATGGCCAGCCGGACGCTCCCGGGCGTCGCGGTCACGTACTCGAGCAAACGGTCCAGGGTGAGCACGCGCCCGTCCTCGACGTCGGGCTCGTCGGAGACGGCGGTGATCGTGTCGTCCGCCCACCGGTCCCGCCGGCCGCGCCGCGCACCGAACCGGAACTGCTCCAGCTCGGCGAGGTGCAGGGCGGAGACGACGCCGCGGCCGTTCGAGGTGGTCCGGACGCGGCGGTCGTGGACGCAGACGAGCACGCCGTCGCGCGTCATCCGCACGTCGCACTCCACCGCGTCGGCGCCCACCTGGGTCGCGTTCCGGTAGGCGGCCAGCGTGTGCTCGGGCGCCTCCGCGGTCGCCCCGCGGTGGGCGACGACCTCGGGGGCGGTCACCGGCGCGGACGGGGGGAGCGGACGTGCGGCACGGGGCGATCTTCCTCGCCCAGGGCGGACGCGGCGACCGAACGCGAGGCGCTCGAGGCCCGGTGACCGGCCGGCCCGACCCGTCGACCTCGCCCCATGGCTGCCGACCGCGCCGCACACCGCGAGGTCGACCACCACACGGCGAGGTCGAGCGCTCGGGTCAGGCGCGGCGGTGAGGCGGCGAGGTGAGGACGGCGCGGTCAGACGGCGACGCGGGCGCGGTACTCGGCGACGGTGATCATCGGCGGGCGCTCGTCCACGGCGACGGCGCTGCTCCGCGGCACGAATCCCCGCCCGTCGTGCCGGAACTGGGTGAGCAGCCCGCTGGCCCCGCGCCCGCCCGCGGCCCGGGACAGCACCGTGGCGACCACCTGCCCGGCCATCTCCCCGAGCGCCTCGACGTCCTGCGAGGTGTGCCGGCGGGTGCCGAGGTCCACCTGGGCCAGTGAGGAGAGCCCGCCCAGCCGCAGCAGGTCGACGAGCAGGCCCACCTCCACGCCGTAGGCCGAGACGAACGGCACCTGCTCCAGCACCGAGCGGCGGCCGGCGTACTCCCCGCCGAGCGGCTGCACGATCCCGGCCAGCTCGGGCCATAGCGCGTTGAGCAGCGGCCGCGCCGTCAGCTCGGTGACCCGCCCCCCGCCCGCGGGCACCACGGTGTCGCCGACCTCCAGCGGCCGGGTGTAGCAGCCCTTGACGTAGGCCACCTGCGGATCGGTCAGCAGCGGCGCGAGCAGCCCGGGCACGTAGTGGGCGACGTCGCCGAGCAGGTCGGCGTCGAGGAAGACGACGAGGTCGCCGGTGGTGGCGGCCAGCGACTTCCACAGCGCCTCGCCCTTGCCCCGCCGGGTGCCCGCACCCGGCAGCACGTCGGAGGTGGCCACGACCGAGGCCCCGGCGGCCCGGGCGACGGCGGCGGTGGCGTCGGTGCTGTCGGAGTCGACGACGACGAGTTCGTCGACCAGCGGCACGCCGCGGACCCAGTGCGCGTGCAGGTCGGCGACCAGCCGGCCCACCGTCGCCTCCTCGTCGCGGGCGGGGAGGACGACGCTGACCCGGTGCCCGCCGCGCCGCTTGGCACGCAGCAGCGCGTCGACGTCGACCTCGTCGAGGGACCGGGCGGTCGACGTGCGATCGGCGAACCAGGCGCGGGCGTCGGGTCTCACGGCCCCCACTGTCCGGCAGGCCGGGACCGCGCACCAGACAAGCGCCCGGCTGTTCACCGGCCCGTCACGGGAACGTTCCCCGCGCCCGCCCCGCGACGTGCGAGGACGTCAGACGGTGACGGCGCCGGGACCGACGAGAACCAGAACCGCGGCGTCCACGCTCAGGGCGTCCCCACGGCGAGCCCGGCGGCGACCGCGGTGCGCCAGCCGCCGTCGGCGAGCTGCCCGGCCTCCAGCGGACGGGCGAACGCGTAGCCCTGCAGGTAGCGGTGGCCCATCTCGCGCAGCAGGGCGAGCTGCCCGTGCGTGGTCACGCCCTCGACGACGACGGGCAGGCCGAGGCTGGTGCCCAGCTGGAGCACCCCGCGGCACAGCGCCCGCCGCTGCGGGTCGTGCTCGACGTCGGCCAGGAAGTGCTGGTCCATCTTGAGCAGGTCGACCGGCATCCCGGCGAGGTAGGCCAGCGACGACCATCCGGTGCCGAAGTCGTCCACGGCGATGCGGACGCCCAGCCCGCGCAGGGTCTCCAGCTCCCCGGCGACGTGGCCGTCGAGCAGCATCGACTCGGTCAGCTCCACGACCAGCCGCGAGGCGGGCAGGCCGCTGGCCCCGAGCGCGGCGACGACGTCGGCCACCAGCTCCCCGCTGCCCACGTGGCGGGCCGAGACGTTGACGGCGACGGCGAGCTGCTCGCCCGGCAGCCCGGCCACGGTGGCGCACGCCTCGCGCAGCACCCAGCGGCTCAGCTCGGTGATCAGCGGCGACTCCTCGGCCAGCGGCACGAACTCCTGCGGGGAGACGTCGCCGAGCTCGGGGTGCCGCCAGCGCAGCAGCGCCTCGACGGTGACCGCGCGGTCCAGGACGACGTCGACCACCGGCTGGAAGACCAGCCGCAGCTCGTCGCGGGCCAGGGCGCCGGCGAGGTCGGTGCTCAGCGCGCTGCGCCGGCCCGCGGCGGAGCGCAGCGCGTCGTCGGCACGGTGCACCGAGCCGGGGCCGGCGGCGCGGGCGCTGCGCAGGGCCAGGTCGGCGCGGCGCAGGGCCTCGGCCGGGTCGACGTCGGCGCCCAGCCCGGTGACGCCGGCGGAGGCGGTGAGCCGGCCCGCCGGGGTGGCCAGCCGGCCGAGGGTCGCGACGAGCCGGGCCGCGACCACCTCGGCGTCCGCGAGGCCGCCGTCGACGAGCACCACGAAGTCGCCGTCCGTGCCGCGGGCCAGCCAGTCCTCGCCGCGCAGCTCGCGGGCCAGCCGGGAGGTGACCGCGCGCAGGACGGTGGTCCCGGCGGCGGCAGCGCCGTCGACCGAGAGCAGCACGAGCGCCGTGGCGCGCGCCGGGCCCTGCCGCTGGACGGCGGCGAGCCGGTGCACCAGGGCGCTGCGGTTGGGCAGGCCGGTGACCGGGTCGGTGAGCGCGAGCTCGAGCAGCTCGGCGTCGGGGCCCTCCCGGTCGGCGGTGAGGTCGGCGCAGGACAGCACGAGCGCACCGACCTCCGGGTCGGCGCGCAGGTCGCGCACGGTGGCCTGCACCAGCCGCCACCCGCCGTCGCCGGTGCGGACACGGGCGGTGCGGACGGCGAGCTCGCCCTGGTCGCCGGCGCGGTTGCGCAGCGCGGGAAGGAGCACCCGGCGGTCCTCGGGGTGGACGGCGTGGGCCAGCGGCAGGCCGGTGAGCTCCGCGGGGTCGAGGCCGAGGAGGTCGGCGACCGCGGGGGAGGCGTAGGTGACGTGCAGCGCGTCGTCGAGGAGCACCACGGGGTCGGGGCTGCTGCGCACCAGGGCGGTGAACTGCGCGCGGCTGGTCCGCAGCGCGGCCGCGAGCCGGGCCTGGCGGCGCCACAGCACCCACAGCACCGGGCCGACGACGGCGAGGCAGAGCAGCCCCGGGACGACGGCGGTGGTCACGCCGTCGTCATCGGGACCGCCCGCCCCGTTCCGCAGCCGCGGCGCCCGCACGGTCACCCATCGGGGGTGCGCCGCGGCCGGGTCGCGGGCCGCGGGGCGCTGCCGCACGATTCGGGCATGACCACCGGTTCCCCGCCCGCACCGCACGTGGGCGCCGCGGACCCGCGGCGGGTGGCGCTGCTGCTCGAGACCGCCGACGTCCTCGCCCGGCGCGCCGCGCGCACCGCCGACGCCGCCCAGGCCCGGGTCCTGCTGCGCCGGTCGGCCCAGCGCCGGGCGCAGGCCGAGCGCCTGGCCTCGGAGGGGCGCCGGGGGACGGGTTCGCCGGTCGCGGGAAGCAGCGCGCCGGACTGACCCCCGCGGCGGGGCGTCGCGGCGTACGGTCCGCGCCGTGGCTGGCGGACTCCCCCCGGCGCCGCGCTGGGCGTGGGCGGTCATGGTGCTCGGGGTGGTCGGGGTCGCCGTCCTGGCGTTCCTGCTGTCCAACCGCCCGCCGCCCCCCGGGTTCACCGCGCCCTCGGCGGCCGGGCTGGGCGACCTGGCGACCACCGCGCCCGCGGCCGCCCCGCTGCGGCTGCTCGTCGTCGGCGACGGCTCCACCCTGGCGCCCGAGGGCGTGGTCGGGTGGCCGCAGCTGGTCGCCGACGGGCTCTCGGCCGGGGGCGCCCGCCCGGTCGAGCTGACCGTGGCCGCGGCCGACGGCAGCGGCTACCTCGTGGCCCCGGAGGGCGGCCAGACCTTCGGCCAGCTCGCCGAGGGCGCCGGCGGCGACTTCGACGCCGTCGTCCTCTCCGGCTCCCGCGACGACAACGCCGCCTTCCCCGACGTCCAGGCGGCCGCGCAGCAGACGATCGAGGCGGTGCGGGCCGCGTCACCGGAGGCGGCGGTGGTGGCCGTCGGGCCGACGTGGCCGGAGAGCACCCCGCCCGGCTACGTGCAGACCGACCGGGACGCCGTCGCCGCGGCCGCGGAGGCGACCGCAACCGCCTTCGCCGACCCGCTGGCGGAGGGGTGGCTGACCGCGCCGGGCCTGGTCGGGGACGACGACGAGACCCCCACCGCCGAGGGGCACCAGGCGCTGGCCGACCGGATCCGGCCGCTGGTGGAGCCGCTGGTGCCGGCGGGTGGCTGAGCCGCGGGCGGGCGCCCTCGGCGCGGACGACCGGCCCGCACGCGGGCGGGGCTACCGTGGCCGGGTGCTCCGCTGGTCCTGCGCCCTCGCCGCCGGGGCGGTCGTCTCCGGGTTCGCCGCCCTCCTGGTCACCGGGGAGTACCGCAACGAGGGGCCGGTGCTGCTCACGCTGATCGGCGACCACGGGGTGCACGCCGGCGACCTGTTCGTCCTCGCGGGGTGGGCGGTCGCCGTGCTCGCGCTGGTCGTCCTCGCGGTGGCCCCCGGCCGCACCCCGGGAGACCGCTCCCGCGGCTGACCGCGTCCTGCGCTTTTCTTGCGGATCGCTGCGCACGACCCTGCGGTTGGCCGCGCAGGGTGGCTCCTGCCGCGGATGGAACCGCCACCCCGGCACGAGCAGGGGAGGCAGGACGTGAGCAGCGGGAGCAGCAGCACCGCCGTGGCCCACCAGGGCGTCGCCGCGAAGGTCGTGGGCACGGTCGCCGTGCTGGCCGCGGCCGGCGCGGTCGCGGGCCTGGGGACCCTCGGCGGGTTCAGCACCAGCGACAGCGTGGACACCGAGGTGGCGACGGGGGCGCTCTCCATCCGCCTGGACGCCGCCGCGGGCACCACCAGCGTGCCGTTCGCCGGCGGGGCGATGATGCCCGGCGACGTCGAGCAGGTCGCCTTCGACCTGCGCAACGACGGCGACGTGCCGCTGGCCTCGGTCGGCTTCGCGTCGGCGGCGAAGGTCTCCAGCCTGCTGGACACCGACCTGGTCGACGGGCTGCAGATGGACGTCGACGCGTGCTCGCAGCCGTGGACGACGTCGGGTGGGTCGTGGACCTGCGGCGGCACGGTGACCGGCTTCTACACCGGCCCGATCGTCATGGACGAGTCGCTGGAGGGCGCCGCGAGCCTGCGCCCGGGCGGGGTGGACCACCTGCTGACCACCGTCTCCTTCCCGACCACGGCCGGTGACGAGCTCAAGCAGCAGTCCAGCACCTTCACCTTCACCTTCTCGGCCGTGCAGCGGGACGGCGCCGCGCGCTGACCTGCGGCTCGCGCGGGCGGGTACCGGGCCCACGGGGGGCCCGGTCCCCGCCCGCGCCGTCGTCCGGCGGGGCAACACCGGGTTGCGGACGGCGCCGATCCGGGTCGCGGGCCTGTCGGCGCGCCGCCCGGCGCGCCGGATGGCAGAGTGACGCCTGTGAAGACCTGGCTCGACAGCTGGCCGGTGTACCGCCAGCTCACCGGCTCCGACCCGCTGGGCCGTGGCAAGGCCGCGCGCAGCAAGGCCACCGAGGCCACCGTGTCGCGCACCGCCACCGCCGACCGGGTCGTGAAGAGCGTCTGCCCGTACTGCGCCGTCGGCTGCGCGCAGAACGTCTACGTCAAGGACGAGAAGGTCGTCCAGATCGAGGGCGACCCCGACTCGCCGATCAACCGCGGCCGGCTCTGCCCCAAGGGCTCGGCGAGCAAGCAGCTGGTCACCAGCCCCACGCGGGTGACCACGGTCAAGTACCGCCGTCCGTTCGGGACGGAGTGGGAGGACCTCGAGCTGGACACGGCGATGGAGATGATCGCCGACCGCGTCCTGGAGGCCCGGCGCAAGGGCTGGCAGGACGAGAACGAGGGCAAGCGGGTCAACCGCACCATGGGAGTAGCGAGCCTCGGAGGGGCGACCCTCGACAACGAGGAGAACTACCTCATGAAGAAGCTCTACAGCGCCATGGGCGCGATCCAGATCGAGAACCAGGCCCGCATATAGCACTCCGCGACGGTGCCCGGTCTGGGTGCCTCGTTCGGTCGTGGCGGCGCCACGAACTTTCTGGAAGACCTCGCGAACTCCGACTGCATCGTCATCGAGGGTTCGAACATGGCCGAGTGCCACCCGGTGGGCTTCCAGTGGGTCGGTGAGGCCAAGGCGCGCGGCGCGAAGATCATCCACATCGACCCGCGGTTCACCCGCACCAGCGCGATCGCCGACCTGCACGTGCCGCTGCGCGTGGGCACCGACATCGCGTTCCTCGGTGGGCTGATCAACCACGTCCTGAGCAACGAGCTGTACTTCAAGGAGTACGTCGTCGCCTACACCAACGCCGCGGCGCTGGTGGGCGAGGAGTTCGTCGACTCCGAGGACCTCGACGGCCTCTTCTCCGGCTTCGACGCCGAGAACCGGGTGTACGACGTCGACAGCTGGCAGTACGAGTTCGAGGAGCCGCCGCACTCGGGCGCCGACGACCCGGCCGGTGCCGCCGAGCAGGACCGGCTCGAGGACGACCCGGAGGTCACGCACTCCGACCGCGCGCAGGCGTCGGGCAGCGGCGGCCCGCCGATCCCGGCCAAGCCCAAGCGCGACGAGACCCTGCAGCACCCGCGCACGGTGTTCCAGGTGCTCAAGCGGCACTTCGCCCGCTACACCCCCGAGATGGTGTCGGAGGTCTGCGGCATCGAGCCGGCGGTGTTCCACCAGGTCGCCGAGTGGGTGACCAGCAACAGCAACCGCGACCGGACGACGGCGTGGGTGTACTCGGTGGGCTGGACGCAGCACAGCGTCGGCGCGCAGTACATCCGCACCTGCTCGATCCTGCAGACGCTGCTGGGCAACATCGGCCGCCCCGGTGGCGGGATCATGGCGCTGCGCGGGCACGCCAGCATCCAGGGCTCCACCGACGTCCCGACGCTGTTCAACCTGCTGCCGGGTTACCTGCCGATGCCGCACGCCCACCAGCACGACACGCTGGAGGACTACGTCGCCGACGCCGCCGGCAAGGGCGGCTTCTGGGGCAACAAGCCCGCGTACATCACCAGCCTGCTCAAGGCCTGGTGGGGTGACGCCGCGACGCCGGAGAACGACTTCGCGTTCGACTACCTGCCCAGGATCGACGGCGACCACAGCTCCTACCGGACGATCGCCGACATGATCAAGGGGAAGGTGCAGGGCTACTTCCTCGTCGGCGAGAACCCCGGCGTCGGTCACCCGAACAGCCGGATGAACCGGTTCGGCCTGGCCAACCTGGACTGGCTGGTCGTCCGCGACCTGCAGATGATCGAGTCGGCGACCTTCTGGAAGGAGGGCCCGGAGCACGAGACCGGCGAGCTGTCGCCGGACACGATCGGCACCGAGGTCTTCTTCATGCCGGCCGCCACGCACGTGGAGAAGGAAGGCACCTTCACCCAGACGCAGCGGCTGCTGCAGTGGCGGCACAAGGCGGTCGAGCCGCCGAACGACGCCCGCAGCGACCTGTGGTTCTACTTCCACCTGGGCCGGATCCTGCGCGAGCGGCTCGCGGGCTCCACCGACCCGCGGGACCGCCCGCTGCTCGACCTCACCTGGGACTACCTGCCCGAGGGCGAGCACGACGAGCCGAGCGCGGACCTGGTGCTGCGCGAGATCAACGGCTACGGCCCCGACGGGCAGCTGCTCAATTCCTACCTGGAGATGAAGGACGACGGCTCCACCACCGGTGGCTGCTGGATCTACAGCGGCGTCTACGCCGACGGGGTCAACCAGTCCGCGCGGCGCAAGCCCGCGAAGGAGCAGGGCGTCGTCGCCTCGGAGTGGGGCTGGGCGTGGCCGCTGAACCGGCGGATGCTCTACAACCGCGCCTCGGCCGACCCCGACGGCAAGCCGTGGAGCGAGCGCAAGAAGTACGTCTGGTGGGACGAGTCCGCCGGGGAGTGGACCGGCGTCGACGTGCCCGACTTCGAGAAGAAGAAGCGGCCGGACTACGTGCCCCCGGACGGCGCCAAGGCGCAGGACGCGCTCGCCGGCACCGACCCGTTCGTCATGCAGGGCGACGGCAAGGCGTGGCTGTTCGCGCCGGCGGGCGTGGTCGACGGCCCGCTGCCGACGCACTACGAGCCGGCCGAGTCGGTGGTCGAGAACGCGTTCTACAAGCAGCAGGCCAACCCGACGCTGGAGATGATCGAGGGCCCGTGGAACCGGGCCAACCCGACGCGCAGCGACGTCTACCCGTTCGCCGTCACCACCTACCGGCTGACCGAGCACCACACCGCCGGCGGGATGAGCCGCACGCTGCCCTACCTCTCGGAGCTCCAGCCGGAGTTCTTCGTCGAGGTGAGCCCCGAGCTCGCGCGGCTGCGGGGGCTGACCAACGGCGAGTTCGCCACGCTGGTCAGCGCGCGTACCGCGGTGGAGGCGAAGGTGCTGGTCACCGAGCGGGTGCGGCCGATCAAGCTGCGCGACGGCACGGTGGTGCACCAGATCGGCATGCCATACCACTGGTCCTACACCGGCATCTCCACCGGTGACGCGGCCAACGACCTGCTGGGCATCGTGATGGACCCGAACACCCACATCCAGGAGTCCAAGGTCAGCACCTGCGACATCGTCGCCGGGCGGCGGCCGCGGGGGCCCGAGCTGCTGGAGTTCGTCGAGTCCTACCGGCGCCGGGCCGGGGTGGAGTCGGGGAAGGTCGGCGTGGACGGCCGCGACCCGGTGGCGGCCCAGGCCGGCGAAGGGTCCACCGCGTGACCCCGGCGATGATCAGGTTTCCTGATCATCGAGCGTCCTCCCTCGGCGTGCGCGGTGCGGGTGGACGCGCTGCGGTGAGGGAGGACGACGACCGGCGGGACGACGACGAGAGGAGGGGAGCGAGATGACGATCAGCTCGGCGAGCCCGGCCTTCACCGGCCGCGACCCGGACAACCGGCTGTACGGCCCGCTGCCCGACGTCACGGCCGAGGCCGGCTACGAGGAGGAGCACCCCAAGCGGGTCGGCTTCTTCACCGACACCTCGGTCTGCATCGGCTGCAAGGCGTGCGAGGTGGCGTGCAAGGAGTGGAACACGCTGCCGATGGACGACTCCCACGGCGTCCGCGACGCCCTGGGCCTGTCGGGCATGTCCTACGACAACACCGGCCAGCTGGGGGCCAACTCCTGGCGGCACGTGGCGTTCATCGAGCAGAGCCGCACCGTCGACCTGCCGATGCCCACCTTCGGCCGGCCCGGCGACGACCGCGCCGGCAGCGGCCCCTCGCCCGCGGTGGCCGGGGACGACGTCAGCCTGGCCAGCGCCCAGCAGAGCGTGCTCAACGCCGAGGCGCTGAGCGAGTTCGACCCGCAGACGGGCCAGACCGGCGCGGACAAGCAGATCCGCTGGCTGATGAGCTCCGACGTCTGCAAGCACTGCACGCACGCCGGCTGCCTCGACGTCTGCCCCACCGGGGCGCTCTTCCGCACCGAGTTCGGCACCGTGGTCGTGCAGGGCGACATCTGCAACGGCTGCGGCTACTGCGTGGCGGCCTGCCCCTACGGCGTCATCGACCAGCGCAAGGACGACGGCCGGGTCTTCAAGTGCACGATGTGCTACGACCGGCTCACCGACGGGCTGCAGCCGGCGTGCGCGACCGCGTGCCCGACCCAGTCGATCCAGTTCGGCGACCTCGACGAGCTCCAGGAGCGGGCCGACGCCCGGCTGGCGACGCTCAAGGCGCAGGGCGTGGAGACGGCGCGGCTGTACGGGCGGGACGAGAACGACGGCGTCGGCGGCGACGGCGCGTTCTTCCTGCTGCTCGACGAGCCCGAGGTCTACGGCCTGCCGCCGGACCCGGTCGTGACCACGCGGGACCTGCCGGCGATGTGGAAGGCGGCCGGCAAGGCCGCGGCGATGATGGTCGGGGTCGCGGTCACCGCGGTCCTCGGCTCGCGGAGGCGCTGACATGACCGGCGGGATCACCAGCCCGGGCGCCGGGTGGCGCCAGGCCGACCGCGGCCCGGCGACGCAGCGCAGCACCGGCCGGAAGCGCCGCCGCGGGCGGGGGCGCCACCGCGGCGAGCTCGCCATGGTGGACGACGTCGAGTTCACCTCGTACTACGGCCGGCAGATCGTGAAGACGCCGGTATGGAAGTCGCCGGACGTGCCGCTGTACCTGTTCCTGGGCGGGGCGGCCGGGTCGTCGTCGATCCTCGCCGCGCTGGCCGACCTCACCGACCGGCCGGCGCTGACCCGGGTGGCGCGCTACACCTCCGGCGGCGGCGCGATCCTCTCCGTGGTGTTCCTGATCCACGACCTCGGCCGGCCCGAGCGGTTCCTGCACATGCTCCGGGTGATCAAGCCGACGTCGCCGCTGTCGGTGGGCTCCTACATCCTGGCCCCGTTCAGCGCGGCGGCCGGGGCGACGGCGGCCGTGGAGCTGCTGGGCTGGTTCCCCCGGCTCAAGCGCTTCGGTGGGGCGGTGGCCGCGGTGTTCGGCGGGCCGCTGGCCACCTACACCGGCGTGCTGCTCGCCAACACCGCGGTGCCGTCGTGGCACGCGGCGCACACCCAGCTGCCCTACGTCTTCGGCGGCTCGGCGATGGCGGCCGGCGGTGGCATCGCGATGGCGTTCACCCCGGTCGAGGAGGCCGGGCCGGCGCGGAAGATGGCGTTCGCCGGTGCCGCGATCGAGCTGGCCGCGATGCACAAGGTGGAGAACGACCACGGCATCCTCAGCGAGCCGTTCCACGAGGGCCGGCCCGGGGCGCTGATGCGCGCGGCGCAGGTCTGCACCGCGGCGGGCGCGACGCTGACGGCGGTGGCCGGACGACGGCGCTGGGGCGCGGTCGCCTCGGGCACGCTGCTGGCGGCCGGGTCGCTGCTCACCCGCTTCGGCGTCTTCGAGGCCGGCATCGCCAGCACCAAGGACCCGAAGTACGTGGTGATCCCGCAGAAGGAGCGGCTCGCCGCCCGGCAGCAGGAGCACGCCGACACGACCACCCGCTGACCCCGGCAGCGGCCGGGGGAGCGCTTATCGTGACCGGGGCGCCGGTGGACGCGGCGCCGATCGATGCGCTGGGCGCCCGCGACCGTCGGGCGCCTCTGGGGGTGGCGGGACCTGCTTTCCGACGACGGCCGGACGCTGAAGGCCCCTGACCCGCCGCCCCCCTCGGGCAC